>JALRJA010000090.1 GCA_023255235.1 Flaviramulus sp. | reverse complement strand
GCTGTTTTGGGGTAAAATTGAGGGTCTGTTCTTAAAAATTCTAAAAATTGGGCAAAAGTGCCGCTAAAACCCAATTGGTTTATAATGTGTTGCATTTCGGCTTTAATACGAGCCACTTCTTTTAGTCCTATTTGGTGAATGTCTTCTGCTGTATATTGGGTGCTTGTAGTATAGAAATTAATGCGGTTTTGGTAGAATTCTTTACCATTAGGTATGGTACTTACTCCTAAGCCTTTTCGGGTGTTTGGAAAATACTCATTTTCAAAAAAGGTTTTAATTTTTTTATATTGATTTATGGCATTTTTTTGAACACTTTCTTTTGCCTTATTTAAAATGGCTTCTTTTTGCTCAATAGGTAGGTTTTCAGAAAGCTTTAAAAACGGTTTGTAAAACTCACTTTTAGTTACATCTGAAACGAGGTGTTTATTATACGTTATTTGGTAATTATTAAAAGCCTCTTTTGGTTGCGAAACACCTTTTTGTATGCCTGCTCTTAATAACTCTAAATTATAGTCAACCTTTTTGGGTAAGTCTTCAAGCTCGTTAAAATAGGCTTTAATATCGGCATCATTTTTTAGTGTTTTATTACCAATTCTACTTAAATTTAAATGAAAAGCAATTTCATTGGTTATGGTATTTAAGTGCATGTTATAGGTGTTTCTATCAATTTTATCTTGTAAAACAAATAGCAATAAGGCTCTTGATATATTTTCTGATTCTGATAAGCCTTCGGTAGATATAGTATGTAATTGGGTTTTTAGATTTTTAGAAAAATTGGCTTCTTCTTGATAAAATTTATTGGTGTTTTTAACAGATTCTTCTGCTTTAAAATTATATTCTCTGGGTTTTTCGTATTGAGCAATAACTGCTTCTAGTTGTTTAGTTGGTGTTATTTGGGCAGAGAAAACCAAACTAGTAAAGCAAAAAAGTATAAATAGAAACTTGCTAATTGTCATATTTTTAAATTTTTTCAGAAGTTATTTTTCCATTTATTTTTCTTAAAATATTTAATGGGTTTTCGTTTTTTAGTTCATCGGGAAGTAAGTTGTTTGGCCAGTTTTGGTAGCTTATTGGTCTTACCCAACGCTTAATAGAGTCTATACCTACGGCTGTAAAGCGACTATCTGTTGATGCCGGATAGGGTCCGCCGTGAAGCATTGAAGGGCAAACTTCTACTCCTGTTGGAACACCGTTAAAGATAATACGCCCTACTCTATCTTGTAGTGCATTTACTATGTTTGGGTAGTGTTCTATTTCTAAATTGTGCGACATTATGGTTCCTGTTAATTGTCCTTCTAGTTTTGAAATAATGGTTTCTAGTTGTTCTTGATTATCACATTGAACAACTATAGAATAGGGTCCAAAAACTTCATGGTGTAAGGTGGTGTTGTTTAAAAATGTGTCGCCATTAACCGTTGTTACTAGCTGCCTAGCATAGTTTGGTTTTACTTTATTTTTATAATCTGCTAAAACTTCAACTCCTTTTTGAGATAGGGCGTTTGCTTTATTTTTTTCGTATGCACCAACTATATTTGGGTGTAACATAACCGATGGTTCTACTTTTACAATTTCTTGAGCTAGTACTTGAGTAAAACTGTTTAGGTGTTTTGATTTTACTGCTAAAATTAGCCCCGGATTGGTGCAAAATTGCCCTGTTCCTAAAGTGATGGATTGTGCATAGGTTTTTGCTATATGTGAAGCGCTGTTTTGCAAGGCTTCTGGCAATAGTATTATTGGGTTTATGCTACCCATTTCGGCAAATACGGGTATGGGTTCTTGGCGTTTTGCAGCCAAATTATAAAGGGCTCTACCACCTGCTATGCTTCCTGTGAAACCAACGGCTTTTATGTTTGGGTTTGTAACTAATAGTTGCCCTACTTGTGTGCTGTTACTGTTTAAATTTGAAAAGACGCCGTTTGGCATTCCTGTTTCTTGTGCTGCTTTTATAATTGCTGATGCTACTAGATAGCCTGTGCCTGCGTGCATTGGGTGTGATTTTACTATAACAGGACAGCCTGCTGCTAGGGCTGATGCGGTATCGCCACCTGCTGTTGAAAATGCTAAAGGGAAATTGGATGCTCCAAAAACTGCTACAGGACCTAAGGGTTGGTTTATTTTTCGTAAATCTACTTTGGGAATAGGTTGTCTTTCTGGTTGTGCGGTGTCTATAGAGGCTTCTACCCAATTTCCTTCTTCTATATGGTTTGCAAAGGCGTGTAGTTGTGCTAGGGTTCTGCCTCTCTCTCCTATTGCTCTTGCGTTGGGTAAACCGCTTTCGGCTGTGTAGGTTGTTAGTAACAAATTGCCTAGTGCTTCTATTTGTGTGGCTATGGCTCTTAGAAATGTGGCTTTTTTATGTCCGGAAATTTTGGAATAGGTTTTAAAGGCTTGTGCTGCTAATGCGGCTGCTTGGTTAACTTGGCTTGGGGTTGCTTGTAGCATTTCCCAATTGTTTTGTTTGTTAAGCAGTGGGTTAAAGGTTTTAAAGGTGGTGTTTGCTTTTGCTACTAGTTGATTTCCTATGTGGTTTTTTCCTGTAATCATGTTTTTTTGCTTAGTTTGGGAAATTGGTTGTTTTTGTTTTTTGTAATGGTGTTTCCAAATTTACTGGTTTGTAACTTGTTTTTGTTGAAACTGGTTGTTTTTTTACATGGTTTTTGTGTTAGGGATTGAAACGGCATCCTTTTGCTTTTGCAAAAGATATAGTTGAAAGCCCGACCCGAAGGGTAACACCCTTATTTTTATTGGTATGTGTTATAGGTTTTTATAGTTTGGTAATGTTGGTCTTGTGGCAAGGGCTGTTGTGATTATGTTTTCTACTTGTTCTCGTTCTTCTCCTTTTAGTGTTAGCCTTGGTGCTCTTACGTATTCTGCTCCTATGTTTGTGTGTACTGATGCTAGTTTGATGTATTGTACTAGTTTGGGGTGAATGTCTAGCTCTAATAATGGCATGAACCACCTGTATATTTTGATGGCTTCTTGAATTTGTCCTGCTTTTACGAGTTTGTAAATGGCTACTGTTTCGGCTGGAAAGGCATCTACTAATCCGGCTATCCAACCGTCTGCTCCTAGCACGAGGCTTTCTAGTGCTAGTGTGTCAACGCCTGTCATGATTGCTAGCCTGTCTCTAAAACGGTTTTTTATTCTGGTTATGTTTGTGGTGTCTCTGGTTGATTCTTTTACGGCTTGTATGTTGGGGCATTCTGTTAATAGCTGCTCAAACATATCGAGGGTTACTTCTAGGTTGTAGTCTATTGGGTTGTTGTAAATCATGATGGGTAGTGTGGTGCTTTTGGCTACTGTTTTGAAGTATTCTAGTATTTCTGTATTGCTGGCTTTGTAGCGCATTGGTGGAAGCATCATTAAGCCTGTTGCTCCGTCTTGTTGTGCTGTTTTGGCTTCTTGTATGGCTTGTTTGGTGGTTTGTTGGGCTATGTTTATTATTATGGGTACACTGCCTTGTACATAGGCTACGGCTTGTGTTGTTAGTATGCGTTTTTCTTTGTTTGTTAGTGTGCTGGCTTCTCCTAATGTGCCGCCTAATACAAGGCCTTTTACACCTGCGTTTAATTGTGCTTTGATGTTTGTTTTAAATAATTCTAAATCTAGTTCATCGTTTGCTGTAAATTGTGTTGTTAGTGCTGGCATTACGCCTTTCCATTGGATACTCATAGGTGTTGTTTTTAGTGATTCAAAATTACTTTTATTATGGTGTTTGTAGGTAATACATTATTATCTTTAATTGATATTATTTTAATTAATAATGGGGTTAATTTATTAATTATTTAAATAGTTTGTTGTTGAAATGCCTCTTATAGTTATTAATGGTTTGTTTGCTGTAAGGTTTTAACTGTAGTATTTGCACAAAATGTAACGTGATGTTTATAAATCAAAAATAAATTATTTTTTTTGATTTATATGTTTTAACATTTTTTGTTGCTATTTAAACATGGGTTTTGGTTATATTTGGGTTAGCCTCAAGTTACCTGCAAGCTGAAAAAACTAACACCAGAAAAAACCAGTATCTTTGAAAATAAAAAATAGAGAAGTTTGAAGCAAAAGAGAGACAGATACGAAATGCACAAATATTGGGGCAAAAAACCCTCAAATGATTTGAAAGAACTTATCGAAAAATATTCGAATGAAGGCGATACTGTACTTGACCCATTTTCTGGTTATGGTGTATTTTGTTCAGAAGCGTATATTTTAAATAGAAATGTAATTTCGAATGACCTAAATCCTGTTGCTAACTTCATAAATGTTCAACTATTAGAAAAAGAAATTGATTTAAAACTTCTCAAAAAGCAATGGGAATTGATTAAACCTGAATTTGAATCTTATAATTCTAAATGGTACAATTGGAATCACAAAGGGCAAACTGTTGAACTCATAACCGTTTTAAGAGACAAAGAAGATAATCCTATAAAATGTAAGTTCAAAATAATAGGCTCTAATAAAACGCAAGAAATTGATATTACAGAAATAGAATCACAAGAATATTTGAGTTTTGAGAACAAGCAAGAAATAGTCGATTGGTATCCAACAACAGAATTAATTCAAAACTCTAGGATTTCGGCAAAGGAAGGAATGAAAGTTTCTGACTTATTCACAAAAAGAACGCTTGCTTGTCATGCAAGATTATTGTCTTTAATAGAAAAGCATTCTAGTGGAAAGGAGAAGGATTTATTCAAAGTTGCTTTTACAGCTAATTTAGCAAATTGCTCAAAACTATTACCACCAATTAAAAGTAGAGGAGCAATGGCTCCAGGAGCGTGGATGACA
>JALRJA010000078.1 GCA_023255235.1 Flaviramulus sp. | reverse complement strand
TATGGCAAAGTTTGAACTTAGATTACCAAAAATGGGAGAAAGTGTTGCAGAAGCAACCATAACCTCATGGTTAAAAGAAGTTGGAGAAACTATTGAGTTAGACGAACCCATATTAGAAATTGCTACAGATAAAGTAGATAGTGAGGTTCCTAGTGAAGTTGAAGGAATTTTACTTGAAAAATTTTTTAAGGTTGACGATGTCGTGCAAGTAGGTGAAGTTTTGGCAATCATTGAAACAGAAGGAGACAATCAAGATACCAAAGAAGAATCTGTTAAAGCACCAAAAGAAAATGAAGAGGCTATTGAGCAAATTTCCGAAAGCATTAAAATTGTAAAAGAAAACCTAACTACTGCAATATCAGGTAGTAATAAATTTTACTCACCTTTGGTTAAAAATATAGCTAAAGCAGAAGGCATATCAGAACAAGAGTTAGATACTATCACAGGAACAGGTAAAGACGCAAGAGTTACAAAAACCGATATATTAAATTATATACAACAAAGAGGAAGTAATAAAGTAAACCACCAATTACCAAATACCCAACCTCAACAAACAGAAACTATAAAACCAGAATATTCTTTTGATATTTCAAAAGGTGAAGACCAAATAATTGAAATGACTAGAATGGGTAAATTAATTGCCCATCACATGGTAGAATCGGTGCAAACAGCAGCACATGTACAAAGCTTTATTGAAGTAGATGTTACCAAAATATGGAATTGGAGACATAAAGTAAAAGAAGCTTTTGCTAAGCGAGAAGGTCAAAATTTAACCTTTACACCAATTTTCTTAGAAGCGGTTGCCAAAGCACTACGCGATTACCCCATGATGAATAGCTCTGTACAAGGTAATACAATTATAAAAAAGAAAAGTATTAATTTAGGTATGGCGGCTGCCTTACCAGATGGCAACCTAATAGTGCCTGTTATTAAAAACGCAGACCAACTAAACCTTGTTGGTATGACCAAACAAGTAAACGACCTTGCCAATAGAGCCCGATTAAACAAACTTAAACCAGACGAAATTCAAGGAGGTACCTATACTGTTACAAACGTAGGTACTTTTGGAAGCATTATGGGTACACCAATAATTAACCAGCCACAAGTTGGTATTTTGGCACTTGGTGCTATTAGAAAAACACCGTCAGTTATTGAAACATCTGAAGGCGATTTTATAGGCATACGTTACAAAATGTTTTTATCACACTCTTATGACCACCGTGTAATTAACGGTGCGTTAGGTGGACAGTTTGTAAAAACGGTTAAAGACTATTTAGAAGCTTGGGATACAAACCGAGAGATTTAAAAATAATGGTATTGAGTTGGTAGTATTCTTAATTAAAAAGAAGAATCTCATATAAACTGAAGCTTTAATTTTTTTAATAATACATGTTTTTTTCACAAAAGCATGACTATAATCTAATAAAATGGAACTAAACCTAACCAAACCAATTTGCTTTTTTGATTTAGAAACAACAGGAGTTAATATAACCACAGATAGAATAGTTGAAATTTCCATTTTAAAAGTATATCCTAACGGAAAAGAAGAAAGCAAAACATGGCTTGTAAACCCAGAAATGCCTATACCTAAAGAAGTTACAGAAATACATGGTATTACTAACGAAAAAGTAGCAAACCAACCTACCTTTAAACAACTAGCCAAAGAAATTCATAACCTAATAAAAGATTCCGATTTAGGAGGCTTTAATTCCAATAGGTTTGACATACCGCTTTTAGCCGAAGAAATGCTTCGTGCTGAAATAGACTTCGATATGAAAAACCGTTTAGCAATTGATGTACAAACCATTTTTCATAAAATGGAACAACGCACTTTAAGTGCGGCATACAAGTTTTACTGTGATAAAAATTTAGACAACGCTCACAGTGCCGAAGCAGATACTAAGGCAACCTACCATATTTTAAAGGCACAAATAGAAAAATATAACGAACTTGAAAACGACACCAATTTTTTATCAGAATTTAGTTCACGTAAAAAATTTGCCGATTTTGCTGGGTTTATAATTTATAATAAACAAGGCGAAGAATGTTTTTCTTTTGGTAAACATAAACATAAAAAGGTAACAGATATTTTAGAAACCGAACCAGGCTATTTTGGGTGGTTGTTAAACGCCGATTTTCCTCTTTATACCAAAAAAATATTAACAGCCATCAAACTAAGAAGTTTTAATAACAAGTTAGACTGAAGTAAAAAACAGTCAAATAAAACTAAAACACCATAATAATGAAACTCATTTGTATAGGCAGAAACTACGCAGAACACATAAAAGAGCTCGATAACGAAAAGCCAACAAACCCAGTTGTTTTTATCAAACCAGATACTGCTATATTACTTAAAAAGCAACCTTTTTTTATACCCGATTTTTCAAACGATATACATCACGAAGTAGAAATTTTAGTAAAAATAAACAGAGTTGGCAAACACATAGACCGTAAATTTGCTCATAAATATTATAACCAAATAGGACTTGGCATAGATTTTACAGCACGCGATTTACAAACCCAATTAAAAGAAAAAGGATTGCCTTGGGAAAAGGCAAAATCATTTGATGGTGCAGCAGTAATTGGCAATTGGTTACCACTAAATGACATAAGTAACATAAACGCCCTTGAGTTTTCATTAAAAAAGAATGATACAGTTGTTCAAAAAGGAAACACAAACCAAATGCTTTTAAAAATTGATGATATTATAGAATATGTATCAAAATACTTTACCCTAAAAATAGGAGACATTATATTTACAGGAACACCAGCAGGCGTTGGTAAAGTAAATACAAACGACACACTAAAAGGCTATATAGAAAACAAAGAAATGTTTTCCATATTGGTAAAATAAAATAACCTGATAGCACTAAATAGTTTAAATAAAAAAGGTTTTAATTCACAATTCATGCAGGCAGAAATAATAACCATAGGAGATGAGCTCCTAATAGGTCAAGTTATAGATACCAATTCGGCTTTTATAGCAAAGCAACTCAATAAAATAGGTATATCGGTATATCAAATTACCTCAATTCAAGACCACAAATCACATATTCTAAAAGCCTTAAAAGAAGCCGAAAACAATGCTGATATTATCATCCTCACAGGCGGATTAGGACCTACAAAAGACGATATAACCAAAAAAACAATAGCCGAATATTTTAATGACACACTAGTACTCAACACAGCAGTTTTACAAAACATTGAAACCATTTGGAAGCAATACGTTCGCCAAAAACTCTTACAAGTAAACAAAGACCAAGCACTCATACCATCAAAAGCAACCGTTTTAATGAACAAGCTCGGAACAGCACCAGGCATGTGGTTAGAAAAACAAGAAAAAACCATTATTTCATTACCCGGAGTTCCTTTTGAAATGAAAGCAATAATAACAAACCATGTTATCCCAAAATTAAAAGACAAATACAAATGCCCTTATATTTTACATAAAACCTTATTAATACATGGCTTAGGAGAAAGCACACTAGCTGCCAGAATAGAACCATGGGAAGACGCCTTACCAAAACACATAAAATTGGCATATTTGCCAAGTTTAAATAAAATGAGATTGCGTTTATCTACAAAAGGCTTTGAAAAAGAAAAAATAGAAACCGAAATTCAAGAACAAATAAGCAAGGTTTTACCACTAATAAAAAAAGAATTCTATGGTTATGAAGATGAGGACGGCAATGAAGAAGCCTTTTTAGGAAATCAACTCACCAAAATAGGCAAAACATTAGCCATTGCCGAAAGCTGCACAGGCGGCAAACTAACCGAAATGTTTACCGCCAATCCAGGAGCATCAAAATACCTAAAAGGAGGCGTAGTAACCTACTCAACACAATCAAAAATAGATATTCTAAACATCTCAGAAAACCTTATCAATACGCACTCAGTAGTAAGCCAACAAGTAGCAGAAGCCATGGCACAAAACGCCTTAAAACTATACAAATCAGATTACGCCATAGCAACCACAGGAAATGCTGGGCCAACCAAAGGCGATTCCAATGCCCAAGTAGGGACCGTTTTTATAGCAATTGCCACAAAAAACACGGTATATACCAAAGAATTTAACTTCGGAAACCACCGCACAAGAGTTATAAACAAAGCAGTAAACCAAGCTTTACAAATGCTACAAGAAGAAATTTTAAAAAATTGATAAAAATAACATTGGCATAATACAAAGATTTTGTATATTTGCACCTCGTTTTTAAACAAGTAAAAAAATAATTTAAAGTTATATACAATGTCAAGAGTTTGTGAACTAACAGGAAAGAAGGCAATGGTTGGCAACAACGTGTCTCATGCAATGAACAAAACTAAACGCAAATTCAATGCGAATTTAGTTAAGAAACGCTTCTACATTCCAGAAGAAGACAGTTGGATAACCTTAAAAGTATCAACATCTGCTTTAAAAACTATCAACAAAATAGGTATTTCTGCAGCAATTAAAGATGCAAAATCTAAAGGATTTTTAAAATAATAGCTGTATTTAATAAAAAAAGAAATGGCAAAAAAAGGTAACAGAATACAAGTAA
>JALRJA010000405.1 GCA_023255235.1 Flaviramulus sp. | reverse complement strand
AAAAGAACTTAGGAACCATTCGGTCTTCAAACCTCTGCACAGAAATTTTAGAATACACCTCACCAGATGAAGTAGCCGTATGTAATTTAGCCTCTATAGCATTACCCATGTTTATTAAAAATGGCGAGTTTGACCACAAAGAGCTCTTTCGTATTACAAAACGTGTAACAAAAAACCTAAATAGAGTAATTGATAGAAATTATTATCCTGTTGAAGAAGCTAAAAACTCAAACATGCGACACAGACCTATTGGTTTAGGTGTTCAAGGTTTAGCAGATACATTTATTCAATTGCGATTACCCTTTACAAGTGATGAGGCAAAAAAATTAAACCAAGATATTTTTGAAACACTTTATTTTGCGGCAGTTACAGCCAGTATGGAAGAAGCCAAACAAGACGGCACTTATGAATCATATAAAGGATCACCAATAAGTAAAGGTGAGTTTCAACACAATTTATGGAACATAAAAGACACTGAATTAAGTGGCAATTGGGATTGGGCTAAATTACGCAAGCAAGTGCTAAAACATGGCGTTCGCAATTCATTATTAGTAGCACCAATGCCAACAGCATCTACCTCACAAATTTTAGGAAACAATGAGTGCTTTGAGCCATACACATCCAATATTTACACACGTAGGGTGTTATCTGGAGAGTTTATTGTAGTAAATAAACACTTATTAGAAGATTTGGTAGAATTAGGCTTATGGAACGAAAGCTTAAAGCAAGATATTATGAGAGCCAACGGGTCTATTCAAAATATTGATATTATTCCTCAAGATATTAAAGAATTATACAAAACCGTTTGGGAATTAAGCATGAAAGACATTATTGACATGTCTCGCCAGCGGGGCTATTTTATTGACCAATCACAATCTCTAAACTTATTTTTAGAAGGTGCAACCATGTCTAAATTAACCTCTATGCATTTTTATGCTTGGAAAAGTGGCTTAAAAACAGGCATGTATTACTTACGAACAAAAAGTGCTGTAGATGCCATTAAGTTTACGCTTCAAACAACAAAAAAGGAAGAACCAACTGCCGAGGTTGCTGAGGTTGTAGAAGTTAACAACGAAATCACAGAACAAGAACAAGCTAAGAAGAAAAAATTGGCAGCACAAAATGCGGCAAAATTTGCCAAACAAAATGTAAAAGAAGTAGATGTAGAACCCATGTCTGCTGAAGAAATGAAAGCACTTATAGCTCAAGCAAAAGCGGGCGAAGGTGACGACTGTTTAATGTGTGGATCGTAATCTTAACACTCATAATAATACTCAAAAAAGCCTTGTTTTTATTAAAACAAGGCTTTTTTGTATAGCATTAAAACCAAACAAAATTCTTTTTAAATATATTAAAACATACCTGTTTTAACTAGTAAGGGTTTAAGAAACAAAAGTTAGGTGGTATTAATTAGGCACAGACGCTTTGCTTAATTTAATTACCTGATTTACCATTATATCGCGTTGATTATAAACCTCCTGAAAAGCACCGTTTCCATAAAGCTGGTCTGCCAGTGTAGCCTTAATGTATTGTTTAACCGCTTCATGATAAGCATCAAAAGAAATTTGTGATTGAGTTCTTGAGTTAAGATAGTTTTGAAAACCAACAAGCAAATTATCATTTACTTCAAATGAGTCAATAAAATCTTGTTTTGAGATAGCATCATAGGCATGCCTGTCTTTTTCAAGTTCTTCAAAAACAAAATTGCCAAAATAACCATAACGCAGTAAAAAAGTGAGCGTATCACTTTCCATACTAGCATCAATAGGAACAAAAACATCAGGTATAATACCGCCGCCGCCATAAACAATTTTGCCTGCCGGAGTTGTAAACTTTAACGAATCGGCAACATCAATTTTTTCTGAATTTAGAAGTTCGCCACTATTTAACCTATCAAAATACTCATCATAATAATCTTTATTACCATTTTTATAAGGTCTTTGAATAGAACGACCAGTTGGGGTGTAATATCTAGAAACTGTTAAACGCACAGCACTACCATCACCCAAACCCATTTCGCGTTGCACTAACCCTTTTCCGTAAGATCTACGACCAACAATAACACCTTTGTCGTTATCTTGCAAAGCACCTGCAACAATTTCACTAGCAGAAGCCGAATTTTCGTCTATTAAAACATAAACCTTACCATTTTCAAAATCACCTTTACTGGTAGCAAAACTTTTTTCAACATTACCACGTTTATTTTTTGTAAATAAAATAAGCTTGTTATCCTCCAAAAATTCATCTACTATTTGCTCAGCAATTCCTAAAAAACCACCTGGGTTGTTGCGTAAATCTAAAGCTATTTCTGTAGCACCCAAAGCTTGTAATTTTTCAATACTGTTTTTAAATTCTCTATAAGTAGTTTCAGCAAATCTATTAATTTTTATATATCCTAATTTATCTGTTAACATATAAGCAGCATCTACACTTTTAATAGGAATAGTAGAGCGTTTAACAGTAAAATCTAGTAATTTAGGTTCGCCCGGTCTAAAAACTTTTAATTTAACTTTAGAGTTTTGAGAGCCTTTTAGTTTTTTTATAATATCGCTATCTGTCAATTTATTGCCAAAAAGCGTATCGCCGTCGGCCATTATAATTCTGTCACCGCCTTTTATACCGGCTTTTTCACTTGGGCCATTTTCTATAGCTCTAATAACGGCAATAGAATCTTTATAGGTATAAAAACTTACGCCAATACCTACAAAATCGCCTTTCATTTCTTCGGTAACGCGCAGCATATCTTCTTTAGGAATATAAACAGAGTGTGGGTCTAAGTTGTTTAAAATACCATTAACGGTAACATCAACAATACTATCGGTATTAATATCATCTACATAATCATATTCAATATAATCAATAAGTCTATTGAGTTTATCTTTTTTACTATTATTTGAAAACAAGCTATTTGGCGTATCAGTAAAATGTAGTTTTCCACCAATAAAAATTCCTATGGCAATAGCCAGGCCAATAACCAAAGGCATATATTTTTTTTGAATAGGCATTATGCAGTTAAGTCTTCAATATGTTCTAATTCAATACCAGCTTTTTTTAAAAACCTAAGACCAGAATCATCTTTATAAGCATCTTTATAAACCACTTTTACAATACCAGCTTGGTGTATTAGTTTACTACATTCTTTACACGGCGACATGGTTATATAAAGCGTTGCCCCTTTACAAGATTGCGTAGAAGATGCCACCTTTAAAATAGCATTTGCTTCGGCATGTAAAACATACCATTTGGTGTAACCATTTTCATCTTCACAAAAATTCTCAAAACCAGAAGGCGTTCCGTTATACCCATCAGAAATTATCATTCTATCCTTAACAATAAGGGCACCAACTTGCCTGCGTTTACAATAAGAGAGTTTACCCCATTCTTGTGCAATTCTCAAATAGGCTTTGTCGTACTTTAGTTGTTTCTTTTTTAACATTAGTTTTAATTTTGGGCGTTACCCAAACCCAATTATTATCGGGTTTGGGTCAGGCTTTTCGTTATATCTTTTTTATGCTAATAGCCTATAGTTTAAAAACACAAAAACACCTTAGCATAAAAAAGGATGCCACTACAATCCTTAACGCAAAACAATGTAACGAATATACTAGCTTCACAATTTAAATACAATGTAGCGGCGTTAAAGTTATTATAAGATTTTTAAAAAAAATCACTATTCAACAACATAGGAATAACAAGTCCAACCACAATGGCCGATATAACCATAATCCAATCGCGTTTAGAAAACCTAAAAATGGTTTGAAAAATATAGCCAATAAGCAACACAACAAACACCACTAAAATTTGAGCCAATTCAATACCTAAGGCAAACTCTAAAAGCAACACCAATTTATTATCAGAGCCACCTAAAAACATTTGAAACTCGCGTGCAAAACCCAAACCATGAACCAATCCAAAAAATAGGGTAGATAAAAATAAAACACCAATTTGTTCTTTTTGAGCACCTTTACCAGATGTAAAAACATTAAAAAGAGCAACCACCAAAATGGTAATAGGAATTAAAAACTCAACAATATTGGCATTTACTTTAATAACACCATAAGCGGCAAGAACTAAAGATAGTGTATGCCCTAAAGTAAATATGGAAACAAGTAATAACACGCGTTTCCAGTCTTTAAACACATAAGGAACCGTTAATACAATAAGAAATAAAACATGGTCATAGGCATTAATATCCAGTACATGATTCATTCCATATTGTACATTAAACCAAAAATTATCAAACATATAGAGACTATTTTAAAGAAGCTCAAATATACAATTAATTAGGTTTTATTTTAAATCAAACTAAGGTGTTTTACAAAACGGTGTTGCTATACCCAATGTGCATTTTAAATAACTCAATGTTGTGAAACATAACACTGTCATTCCTGTAAAGGTAAACATATATTCCTTGACAGGCTCTTAATGTTACACAACGGGTTTTCTATTTAATTTGGTACAATTCATATAAAAAGAACGTAATACTTGCTATATTTGAAAACGAGATATTTTATAAATAAACGCTATGCGTAAAAAATTAGTAAGTGGGTTAAGTATATTGTTGGTATTCTTTATGTCATGTAAAGAAACACCAGAAGATAAGCAGTTATCAATCGATATTAAAAAACAACAAGATCAAAAAATAAAAAAAGCAGACTTAGAAAAAATAGAATATATAGAGTATATACTAGATTTAAAAACTGACGATGTTATAAAAGATTGGCAAGAATATTATCAAATTCAAGAAGCTGTTACCAAACTAAAAGAAGCCAGCTTAAAGTTTTTTGATGACACAGAACAACTCCTAAAAACCAATTTTAAAAATCTAAAAGCCAGTATGCCAAGTAGTATAAACTCACAATCGGTTTTAGCAAGGGTGTTAGTTCTTGAAACCAAGTTACTCAAGCTTCATAGTTTATACAATTTAACAACTACAACAAAGCAAGAGCTAGTGGTTGTTATCAAAGAAGTTTTAGTGGCGTTTT
>JALRJA010000364.1 GCA_023255235.1 Flaviramulus sp. | reverse complement strand
AAACTTGGAATAAGAGTACAAGGCATCTTGCGTTCTTCACCGTCAAGTTTGAGGAATGTCACTTCCACTATTTCCTTGTGAAGCATCTCCATCAGTTGTTCCTTGGTCGGAATCCCTTTCAGACAAATGACAGGCTTTACCTCGAGAATCTCCCACAATTTGAATTTCAATATGGCGAGGTTCTTCAATGAGTTTTTCCATATACATATCATCATTGCCAAAAGCCGCTTTACTTTCTTGTCTTGCCGAATCCCAAGCATCTTTTAAATTTTCAGGCTTCCAAACGGCACGCATACCTTTTCCGCCTCCTCCAGCTGATGCTTTAAGCATAACAGGATAACCAGTTGCTTTTGCAATTTTCTCACATTCTTCAAAGCTTTCAATAACACCATCGCTTCCAGGCACACAAGGCACACCAGCCGCTTTCATAGTGGCTTTGGCATTGGCTTTATCGCCCATTCTATCAATCATTTCTGGTGAAGCTCCAATGAATTTTATGCCATGTTCTTCACAAATTTTTGAAAACTTGGCATTTTCAGATAAAAACCCATAACCAGGATGTATGGCGTCTGCATTTGTAATTTCTGCAGCAGCAATAATATTAGACATTTTTAAATAGGAATCTCTACTTGGTGCAGGCCCGATACATACGGCTTCATCGGCAAATTTAACGTGTAAACTCTCGGCGTCAACAGTTGAATAAACAGCAACTGTTTTTATCCCCATTTCTTTACAGGTTCTAATAACGCGTAGTGCTATTTCGCCTCTATTGGCAATCAATATTTTTTTAAACATCTTTTTTGAATTAGATAATTAGACATTTTGATTATTTTGATTATTGGATTGTTAGAATAGTGTTGCCTAACAATCGGGAAATCTAACAATCTAAAAATTAAGATGGGTCAACTAAAAATAATGGTTGATCAAATTCAACAGGTGATGAATCATCAACTAATATCTTTACAATCTTTCCAGAAACTTCCGATTCAATTTCATTAAATAGTTTCATAGCTTCTATAATACATAACACATCGCCTTCGGCAATTGTTTGTCCTACCTCAACAAATAAAGGTTTGTCTGGAGAGGGTTTTCTGTAAAAAGTTCCAATTATTGGCGACTTAATGGTAATGTATTTAGAGTTATCAGCAGTAGCAGCAGGAGTAGATGCAACAGGACTAGCTTCTGGAGCTGCTGCAACAGGTGTTACAACCTGTTGTGGTGCTGGAGCAACCACTGGTGTATATTGTACCGAAGTGCCTTCGGTTTCTGAAGCTGTTTTAATGGTAATTTTAATATCATCCATTTCTAATTTAACTTCACTTGCACCAGATTTGGCAACAAACTTAATTAAGTTTTGAATTTCTTTTATATCCATAGTTTTACGAATTAGTTACTAGTTAGTTTTTTGAATTATAAGCCCATTTTAAATAAATAGCGCCCCAATTAAAGCCGCCACCAAATGCGGCAAATAGTATATTGTCTCCTTTTTTAATTTGTGATTCATAATCGTTTAAAAGTAAAGGTAAAGTAGCCGATGTTGTATTGCCATATTTATGAATATTCATCATAACTTTCTCTTCTTCTAATTCTATGCGTTGTGCTGTAGCATCAATAATGCGTTTGTTAGCTTGATGAGCAGCAAGCCAATCGATGTTGGCTTTTGTTAAATTGTTACGTTCTAAAATTTTAACTGTAGCATCAGCCATATTAAAAACAGCGTTTTTAAAAACGGTTTTTCCTTCTTGAAAGGCATATTGGCCTCCTTGGTCTAATGTTTCATGGGTTAAGGGGTGTGATGAGCCGCCATAAGTGGCTTGTAAAAAGGCTCTACCGGTACCATCACTTCTTAAATACTCGTCTTGAATACCCAAACCGTTTTCGTTTGCTTCAAACAAAACAGCTCCTGCTCCGTCGCCAAATATAATGCAAGTAGCTCGGTCTTTATAATTTATAAGAGACGACATTTTATCGGCTCCTATTAGTAATACGTTTTTATATTTTTTAGATTCAATATAGGCGGCTGCTACAGACATTCCGTATAAGAAACTAGAGCAAGCGGCATCCATATCAAAAGAAAAGGCATTTGTAGCACCTATTTCAGAAGCAGTAAAAGCTGCTGTTGAAGCTGCTTTCATGTCTGGTGTTGCTGTAGCTACTATAACAACTTCTATATCTTTAGGATTAATACCTTTTTTAGAAATGAGGTTTTGTGCTGCTTTTATAGCAAGAAAAGAGGTTCCTTTTCCTTCTTCTTTAAGAATGCGGCGTTCTTTGATTCCTGTTCGTGAAGTAATCCATTCATCATTTGTATCAACCATAGTTTCAAGTATTTGATTGGTTAATACATATTCTGGCACATAGGCACCTACAGCTGTAATTGCTGCCGAGATTTTACGCATACCTTAGTAATTTAATTCGATTAAAATAATCGTTAAAAATGGTAAAAACATTCAAAATTTTGCGAAAATTACTGAATTTTGATGTAATTTCATGCAAATTACGTGTTTTTTTGTGATTTTGAAGAAGCATTTTATCTGTTTATTTTATTGTTTTTTGAAGCTCAGATATAATTTGCCAATAATTGCTTTGGGTTTGTATAAACAAAAGCTGGATGCTTTTCATAAAAAAAACGCTCAATTATAGAGCGTTTTATGCAGTATTTGCGATAAATTTATTTATGCTAAGTTTTCT
>JALRJA010000326.1 GCA_023255235.1 Flaviramulus sp. | reverse complement strand
AAACTAGCAAACTGGAATCCTACAAATTATAAATACTCTGTAAAAGATTATTTTGCCAGACCAAAAGCCAGAACTTTTAGCTTTTCACCCAATGGAAACTATATGTCATATAGAGAAAAAGATGATAATGCTAAAAACCATGTGTATGTTAAAAATCTTGAAACCAATGAGGTTAAGAGAGTTATTGAAGAAAAAGAAGAGCTTATAAGAGGTTTTGGATGGGCAAATGATGAACGATTAGTTTATGTAATGGATAAAGGTGGTAATGAAGATTATCATTTATTTGCTGTTAATATAGATGGTACAAACCAAAAAGAGCTAACTCCTTTTGATGGTGTAAGAGTAAATATTCTTGAAATGCTTAAAGAGAATAAAGATTATATGATAATTTCTATGAATCAAAATAATCCTCAAATTTTTGAGCCATATAAAATAAATATCGTTACCGGAGAATTGGTACAATTGTATAAAAATGACGATGCTGCCAATCCTATTAATAGCTATGTTTTTGATAAAGACGGAAATTTAAAAGGCTTTGCAAAGCTTAGAGATGGCGTTAATATAGACCTATATTATACCTTAGATGGGACAAATTATGAATTAAAAAAAGAATTGAGTTGGAAAGATAGCTTTAGCATTTCATCTTTTGATTATGCTACAGACTATCCTCATGATGCCTATGTTATATCTAACTTAGATAGTGATAAGACACAAGTTCTACTGTATGATTTAAAAGAAGATAAAGCAATTAAAACGCTATTTACAAATGATAATTATGATGTTTCAGGTTTAGGCTTATCAAGAAATAGAGGTTACGAATTAGATTATTTTTCTTATGAAGGAGAAAAAAGCATCGTAGTACCTGTGAGTAATTATTATAAAAAATTACACAATAAAATTACTAATAAATTCCCCAATTACAGTTACTCAATAGCTGATGTTACAGATGACGAAAGTAAATATTTAATCTTTCTTCAAAGTGATAAATTATATGGCACTTATTACTCTTATGATGCTAAGAAAGAAGCGTTTAAATTACTCTATGATTTAATGCCAAACCTTATTGAAAGTGATATGGCAGAAATGCGTCCCATAACCTTTAAAAGTAGAGATGGCAAAACTATTCATGGTTATATTACCTTGCCAAAAGCGGCTTTAAATGGGGAGAAAGTTCCTGTTATTGTTAACCCTCATGGCGGACCACAAGGTATAAGAGATTCTTGGGGTTTTAATCCAGAAGCACAACTCTTTGCAAGTCGTGGTTACGCTACATTACAAGTTAACTTTAGAATTTCTGGAGGTTATGGTAAAGCATTTTTAGAGTCTGGTTTTAAAGAAATAGGCAGAAAAGCTATGGATGATGTAGAAGATGGTTTACAATATGTTATAGACCAAGGTTGGGTAGATAAAGATAATGCAGCCATTTACGGAGGTAGTCATGGTGGTTATGCTGTTTTGCGTGGTTTAACAAAAACCCCAGATTTATATGCTTGTGGTGTAGATTATGTAGGTGTTTCAAACTTGTTTACTTTCATGAAAACAATTCCTCCTTATTGGAAACCATATTTAAAAATTATAAAAGAAATTTGGTATGATGAAGATGTTGCTGAAGAAAAAGCTATTATGGAAGACGTGTCGCCTGTTTTTCAAATAGATAAAATTAAAAAACCACTTTTTGTTGTTCAAGGTGCCAATGACCCAAGAGTGAATATAGATGAATCTGATCAAATAGTTGAAGCTTTAAGAGCTAAAGGGTTTGATGTGCCTTATATGGTTAAATATGACGAAGGACATGGTTTTGGAAAAGAAGAAAACAGAATAGCTCTATATGAAGCTATGATGGGCTTTTATGCTAAGCATTTAAAGCAAGAAATCAAACAACCGTTAAAAGACTAACAAGTATATTTTATATAAAAAGGCCTTTTGAAAATTTTCAAAAGGCTTTTTTTATGTAATGAAATCACATACAGAAAAACGTTTAAAAAAACAACATAGCCTAAATTATGTGATGATAATCTAAAAAGTAATTTACTACTTTTACACTTGAAAACAGAAATCATGCAGATAAACGATAAATCAGAAACAAAAAATTACCAAGCAGCACCAACACGTTATAATACCATGTCATACCGAAGATCTGGCAAAAGTGGTGTTTTATTACCAGCTATTTCTTTAGGTTTATGGCATAACTTTGGATTTGTTGACAGTATTCAAAACGCAAGAGCTATTTTAAGAACAGCTTTTAATTTAGGTATTACCCATTTTGATTTAGCTAATAATTACGGACCGCCTTATGGCTCTGCCGAAGAAAATTTTGGAACTATTTTTAAAAGTGATTTTAAATCGTATAGAGATGAAATGTTTATTGCAACCAAAGCTGGTTACGATATGTGGTTAGGACCTTACGGTAATTATGGTTCTAGAAAATATTTAATAGCTAGTTTAGATCAAAGCTTAAAGCGAATGGACTTAGATTATGTAGATGTTTTTTATCATCACAGACCAGATTACAACACGCCACTTGAAGAAACCATGGGTGCACTAGCAGATATTGTAAAACAAGGTAAAGCTTTGTATGT
>JALRJA010000319.1 GCA_023255235.1 Flaviramulus sp. | reverse complement strand
AGCCGTTACACAGGGTGCAGAAGTATGGTTAATTAAAGTGTATCCTTGACAAAGGTACCGTTCTTCATTCTACCAGTTCTACTAGATATCTCATCATAAGCAGAGCCAATACAAGTTTCAATATCTGTACCGACAAGATGGGCAAGATTAGTGAGAACAACAACGCTATCACCAATAGCATCAATAATACCATCTCTATCATTTTTAAGTAACGCCTGAGCGAGCTCTCCTGATTCTTCATATAATTTTATTAATTGTGTTTTAGTATCACCTTTATCATAAAGCCCTCGCTTTTCTGCCCAGGATCTAATTTTATCAAACATCTCTTCTTTACCACTGTTCAAAGTTTTAAAAGCAAAAGCTTCGTGCATAGCTTTATTATACACATAGCTGCGATTGCTATTGAACATAGAAGTTTTTACATTATCTATAATCCAATCTATTTTTTCTGTAGAATCTATTTTAACGAGACCATAAGGTGTTTCCCATTCAAGATCTCCAAGAAAGGATCCGCTAATATCATCTTTTGATATTGCAAATGTTGTTGTTTGATCTGTTACGTTTATTTGTTTGCTCATTGGTTTTTTAAATAATTTATCGTAAGGTTTCATGTCAACCTTATATCCTAAATCTTTTTGCAATTGCTTTTCTGCATCAGCAGCTTCTTTTATATCATCTGTTTCAAACAGTATTTCATATTCACCAACTTTAAAACCTTGCTCTTGCACAACTCTTCTTTCTATATTAGTTGTACAACCAATTTTTTTACCTGGTATATGATATATTTTATACTTTCCGCTACTTACTGATTGTATTCCCATCTTACAATATAATATTTTTTATCTTCACCTCTTATTAAAGCATCTCTTCTAATCTCGCCTGGTCTAATCATATAATCTGTTTTCCAATTAGATTCTATAACAGCATCCATATCTGATTCAGATTCAAATGAATCAACAACTTTAGCTCTTATCATAACATTAGTGTAATCGCCTTCATATCTAGGTAAATAATCTGATGTAGCAACTATTAAGCCTTGCTGTACCGGAGCTATATATAAATCGTCTTCTATAGTTACATATCTAACTCCCGAATAATATATATTGTTAAATTGTGCAAAAGTAAAAATTGGAAATAATAATAATAGTAATAATCTCATAATTTTAATTTTAAATCCCTACCGATAATTCTGCTTTGATAGGTTTGTGTGGGTTATAATCAAATAACATTACGTCATCTATTTTTGGTAATATTAATTTATCATCTCTTTCAAATATTCCGCAACCTAATTTTACTTTAGGTAGCTTTTTAATATCCCTAGAAAGCTGCTCTTTAACTTGATCTAAATGATTATTATATATATGACAATCACCTAAACTAATTGTTAATCTTCTTGGCTTTAATGAAGCTCCCTTAGCTAACATTTCTAATAATAAACCATACATTGCAATATCATATGGCAATCCTAAAAATAAATCAGCTGATCTTTGTTGCAACATTAAATCCAAGTATACTCCATCACTATATAATTGGAAACTATGATGGCAAGGAGGAAGTACCATATCAGGAATATCAACTGGGTTCCACGCAGATACCATAAGTCTACGAGACGTGGGATTTTCTTTGAGCTCTCTAACAACGGCTCTAAGCTGGTCAACACCATTAAAATTCCTCCACTGATGCCCATATACAGGTCCCAATGTGCCATCCGTTCTTCCTGACCTTTCATAATCGGCGTCCCAATACCTAACGCCGTTAGCGTGAAGATAATCAAGATCGACATAACCGTTGATAATCCATAATGTCTCTGCCAGTGCATTTTTAAAATATATTTTTTTAGTAGTTAATAAAGGAAAACCTAAAGCCATATCATGTCTGATCATCCTACCAAATACGGATTTAGTACCTGTTCCTGTCCTATCAGGCTTATCATAACCGCCATGTAGCACTCCTGAAAGTAAACCTAAATATTCTTCTTCTATATTAATCATTTCTTATCATAATAATATTTACACATTTCAAACATTGCATTCCATACTTGATCCCTATCATATATATGTTTGCTTTTATATATTTTTCTATAATTATCTGGTGTAGAAATTCCTATATACCATTTACCAGGAGTATCACTAATTCCTATCGGGCTTATTCTAATATTATTATTAATGCAATAATGATAATATTTTTCTTGCTCAGCCGTCATTGAAAGCTCAGGCAAATTGTACTTCTTTTGTTCTTTTTGTCTTTTAGTTAAACTTCCCATGGCATTTCATCAACTTGCAATTGTTCATGAGGTATATAATTACCGCTTATGTGGTCCCATTTAAAATAAGCTTCTGCTTGATTTTCACCAAGATTTTGGAACTTAACTTTAAGAACTTTAACCTTAACTGTCTTATTGTTATAATCACGGTGAACAAGCAAACCATGATAAGAAGCATCATACCACTCACCACCTCCTTTGATAGAATACATAGTCGGTTCATCAATTGTTCCATCATCTTTTTTATACATTTTAGTTGGGTGTGCGACTATTATAACTAATACATCATATTTCTTAGCAAAAGCTTCTATTCTTGTTAAGTATTCCATTGTTGCATCAGGTATACTCATTTTTTCTGCACCCTTCATTTTAACTTTATTATAAGGGTCTATAACTAAACATTTTATACCCTTACGTTTTACAAGCTCAGCGCCTTTAGCTAAAACAGCATCAAGATCATATCTTTCGTTCTCAATGAAATAAAAATTATCATTAACAATCTCTGTTATCTCATTCCATCTATCACTACCTATATCTTCTTTATTTGGCATCCAATTACCAATTTTACGCATCAGTTTATGAGCGTGTAAAAAAGTTGGTTTGTTTTCAGGCGAAGCAAAAGCTGTTTTCCATCCGTATTTTAATTGGTATCCCACCACCATTCTATCAACAAAGTCAGACTTCCCACTGCTAGGAACGCCTGTAACGGTGATGAACTGCCCTGTGTAAGTAGAGAATA
>JALRJA010000268.1 GCA_023255235.1 Flaviramulus sp. | reverse complement strand
TACCAGCAGCTTTAACAGCATCTTCTCCAAAGGTTTCATAAAAATCACCAACCCTAAACAGTAATAAAGCATCTGGGTACTTTGCCTTAATAGCATTGTACTGTTTCATTAACGGCGTTTCTTTTTTTGCTTTTTTTGCCAATGTAAAAGGGTTTTTTAATATTTGTTTGATGTAAAAGCTAGCATGCAATGTACTATTAATTTCATGTTTTTTAAAGTTGAAGTGCTATAAGTTATTTACAATTAAAAAATAGATTTCAACAATTCTACTTTGTTAATAACAAACTACTATTCACAAATAAATTTACATACCTTTATTCCTGTAATATAGTTATGTAATGGTAAAAAAAAGAATTAATGCGTAAACTGAAAAATAACGAACTTGACCGTTTGAGCGTAAAAGCCTTTAAGGATGTGACAAAAACACCGCTTATTATTATTCTTGATAACATTAGAAGTTTAAATAATATAGGTTCTGTGTTTAGAACAAGTGATGCGTTTTTAATAGAAAAAATTTATTTGTGTGGCATTACTGCCAAACCACCACATAAAGATATACATAAAACGGCTTTAGGAAGCACCGATACTGTTGTTTGGGAATATGCAGAAAACACGCTAGAGGTGGTAGCTAAACTACAAGCTATGAAGGTGAAAATTTGCTCTATAGAACAAGCTGAAAATGCTACCAAACTTCATGATTTTAAAACAGAACCCAGCTTAAAATATGCTGTCATTTTTGGTAACGAGGTAAAAGGTGTGTCGCAACAAGTGGTTAACGCTAGCGACTACGTTATTGAAATTCC
Source organism: Flaviramulus sp. (assembly GCA_023255235.1). Taxonomy (GTDB): domain Bacteria; phylum Bacteroidota; class Bacteroidia; order Flavobacteriales; family Flavobacteriaceae; genus JALRJA01. The sequence goes on along the minus strand of JALRJA010000268.1, from coordinate 3,794 downwards.
TCAATTTGGAACCAAACACTCATTAAATGTTTCTGTGAGTTGTGGAGTTGTAGTATGGGATTTGTTTTGTAAACTAAAGCTAAACTCTAAATAAGTGCTTAAAAAAACCAAACAACCTTGGCAAACAAAAGCTGTAATGGCTCAAATTTACAATATGCATTTGTGGGGTGGAACTGAATTTGATTTTTATTCGGGTGATGGGTCGCATAATCCAGAAATAATAAATCCATATTGTGATGTTCTAATAGCTTTTTTAAAGTCTCAAAAAAAACCTTTAATAGTTTGCGACCTAGGTTGCGGCGATTTTAATATTGGTAAACACCTAGTTAAACATTGTCAAAGCTATTTTGCCATAGATATTGTTGAAAAGCTAATTGATAGAAATAAAACCCTTTTTAAAGAAAAAACCCTTGAATTTTTATGTTTAGATATAACTAAAGATAAACTCCCATTTGGAGAGTGTGTTATTTTACGACAAGTTTTACAACATCTTTCTAACCAAGAAATACAACACATATTAAAGCAAATACAATGTTATAAATACCTTGTTTTAACCGAGCATTTACCCTTAGGAAGTTTTACTCCTAATAAAGACATTATCTCTGGACAAGGTATTAGATTGAAACAAAATAGCGGGGTTGATATATTAAAAATACCTTTTAATTTTAAAGTTATAGAAGCCAAAACGCTTAGTGAGCATATTTTAGAAAATAATAAAGGACGTCTTGTTACTAGGCTTTATAAAGTGTTTTGATTAATTTTAAAATTAGGCATCACAAATAGCCTCTAAAATCCATAAATAATCAGCTCTATTATCAATAAAATCTCTTTGAGAGATATCAATAATTTTTACGTTAAAATCGGTTTTAGTTTTTAAAAAATTTAAATATCCTGTGTTTATTTTTTCTAAATAATCATCGGCTATATTTTGTTCATAATCACGTCCTCGTTTTTTTATATTTTGTTGCAAACGTTCTGTGTTTTGGTATAAATACACATACAATTCTGGTTTTTTTAAATCTTTATACATCAAATAAAAGAGCTTTCTGTAAAGTTTAAATTCATCTTCTTGTAAAGTGATTTTTGAAAAAATGAGCGATTTAAACACATCATAATCACTTACAATAAAATCTTTAAACAAGTCAAGCTGTGCTAAATCATCAGAAATTTGTTGGTATCTATCTGCAAGAAACGACATTTCTAAAGGAAAAGCATAACGCGATGCATCGGTATAAAATTTTGGTAAGAATGGGTTGTCTTTAAAGCGTTCTAAAATGAGTTTAGCATTAAAATCGTGGGCTATTTTGGTTGCCAAACTGGTTTTTCCGGCACCTATATTGCCTTCAATAGCAATATAGCTGTATTTTGAAAAATTAAGCGATTTACTTGGGTTTTTCAACCAAATATTAATGGGTTCTAAAACCGATTTATCTTGACATTCTTCAAGTAAAACTGCAACCTCTTTATTTAATTTTGGATGCTTGCTATTTGATGCAATATTATGCAATGGTTGTAAAACAAATTGCCTTTTGTGCATTTCAGGATGAGGCACTTGCAATGTTTTGGTATCAATTATTTTGTCTTCAAAAAAAATAATATCTAAATCTATGGTTCTTGGTTCATAGTCTTTTGTTTTTTTTTGAATACGTCCTAAAGATGTTTCAATTTTCAATAAGGCTTTTAGTAGCTCATGTGGGTTTAAATAACTTTCTAAAATCAAACAACAATTAAAAAAATCATCGCTTTTAAAACCAAATGCTTCTGATTTATATACCTTAGAAATTAATTTAATATTACCAATTTCAAGATAAATAGTATTTATGGCTGTTTGTAAATTTTTAAACTTATCGCCTTTATTACTGCCTAAAGCAATATGATATGTATTTGGTTTTTTCATTTGCATGGCAAAATAACTAAAACAATTTTTAATACCTTATATTTATGTCTGTGATTTGTTCACAATTTTTTTTAAAGCACTTAGTAAAAGCTGTGAGCTTGCTAATTTTAATAAAATATCAATTTATTATAAAACAAAAGCATTAAAACTTACTACCTTAGCAAAAAAATCATGCCCTTTTGATATTCATAAACAGTTATAAAACCTGCAATAGAATTGATTAATAGCATATAAATGAATTCACAAGATAAACTTACTGCACAACGCTTATATATTGTTTTAGGTGCTTTATTTATAACATCGTTAGTTGTTTCAAATTTAATTTTTCAGAAGTTTTTTTATTGGTATCCGTTTGATATTAGCCTATTTGGAACCCAATTATTTGAGATTTCGGTAGGTATTTTGCCATATCCTATTACCTTTTTAATAACCGATTTAATTAGCGAAATTTATGGTAAAAAACGTGCTAACGACATAGTAATAGCTGGCATTTTTGCTTCTCTTTTTTCGCTTTTAATTATTTATACCGCTAGCAATGTTCCTGCCACTTCTTGGTCTTATGTAGATAACCAAACCTTTGATACGGTTTTTGGCAATTCTGTAATAGCTGTGTTTGCAAGTATGTTAACCTATTTGTTTGCTCAGTTTGTAGATATTCAAATTTATCACTTTTGGAAACGTTTAACCAAAGGAAAACACTTGTGGTTACGAAATAATTTTTCAACTTGGTTTTCTCAGTTTGTTGACACCTTTACTATTGTTTTTTTGCTATGCTCTTTTGAAATTATTGAATGGTCAAATTTTAAAGGCTTATTAATTAGTGGTTTTCTCTTTAAAGTCATTATCGCTATTTGCGATACACCCTTTTTATATTTAGGTGTTTATCTTTTTAGAACTCGTTTTAATTTAAAGGTTAATCAAGAGATTGATTTAATTTAATTTGTTGAAATAATTTTTCTGTCTAGTCTTTTCAAAACTTTTTTACGTATATATTTGTATATCCCAAATTCTATATTTTGAAAAAAGCTTTAAAAATAACTGGCACAACTTTACTTGTTTTAATAGTTCTTTTAATTACAATTCCTTATGTTTTTCAAGGAAAAATTAAAGATTTGGTAAAACAATCAATCAATAAAAATATACATGCTAAAGTAGAATTTGGCGATGTGAGTTTAAGCTTTATTAAAGGGTTTCCACAAGCCCACCTTAGTGTTTCAAATGTAGTAATTACCAATTACAAACCTTTTGAAAACGACACGCTTGCTAGAGCTAAAAATATAGCATTTAGCATGTCTGTTAAAGAATTATTTAAAAAACCAGGAAACCCAATAGTAGTAAAGTCTATTTATGTTGATGAAGCACTTATAACACTAAAAACCGATACATTAGGTAATACTAATTATAATATAACCAAAGAAACCGATAAAGCAGAAGCTAACCATGCAGATAACAACGAAAACAGTAGCTTTAGCTTTAATATTGAAGACTATAAAATTAAAGAAAGTGCATTAACTTATTTTGATGAAGCATCAAAAATTGCTCTTCATTTAACTCAACTCAATCATTCTGGTCGTGGTATTTTTTCGGCTGAAACTTCTCAACTAAATACCAAAAGCGAAGCAAACCTTAGTTTAAGCATAGATAGCACAACCTATTTGAGTGGAAATACTATAAAATTAGATGCTTTAATTGATTTAGATTTAAAAAATAACAAATACACATTTAAAGAAAATAAAGCATTTTTAAATAATTTACCTTTAGAGTTTAATGGCTATATACAACTACTTGAAAATGAACAAGACCTTGCCATTACATTTGAAAATCCAGAATCTGATTTTAAAAACTTTTTAGCAGTTATACCCAAAACCTATTCAAAAAACATTGAAACTGTTCAAAC
>JALRJA010000266.1 GCA_023255235.1 Flaviramulus sp. | reverse complement strand
CTAGCTGAAGTGGTGGAATTGGTAGACACGTTGGACTTAAAATCCAATGGCCATTATGGCCGTGCGGGTTCAAGTCCCGCCTTCAGTACAATCGAACCCGCAACCTAAAATTGCGGGTTTTTTTGTTTTAAAAGCAATTTTATTACAGCCAAACTAAAAATGATTATCCTCAATTATTTTTTTGTATTTTTATAATTCAACAATTATAATACTCTTAAGATGCGGTTTTTTGTAATAGTCACAGGTTTTTTTCTAACTGCTTTAGTTAGTAATGCACAAAAAGTATTTTCAGTAAACTATCCTAATCAAGCCGATATAAAGGTATTTGTAGTAGATTATGAAAACCAAGCCGATTTAAAGGTTTACAAGGTTGCATACCAAAACCAATCAGGAAAAAATAACGGTAAATGGTTTTTTACTAATTATGCCAATCAAGCAGATAAAAGCGTGTTTTTTGTAGCGTATGAAAATCAAGCCGATTTAAACATTTTCTTTGTAAAATATGAAAATCAATCTGGTTGGAAAAACAAATCAAAACAACACTTAATGTATTAAATTTTAATACACTAAACTAAAACACCTTTACAGTATGCCATAGTATTTTATAAGTTGTTTTTTTGTTTAAATATCTTATAGAATCATATTAATCTAATTTAATTCTTGAAATAAAAAATACTGTTTGCTATCAGTTTTAAAAACAGGTCAATTCAATTGGTTTATGTTTTTTAAGTTAATTATAACGTTTTATATATTACAACAAACCTTCTTTTAATTACTTTTGCAAAGTTGAATTACTTGAAAAACAAATACTTTAACTAAATAAAAGTTGTTTTTTAAGCCAATTATTTAAAACAATATGAAACAACGCATATTTTTAATAGCTCTTTTTTTCGCAATATTAGGGCATGCTCAAATTTTTGACCCTGTAAAATGGGAAACATCTGTTGAAAAATTATCAGACACAGAATATTATTTAATATCTAAAGCAACCATAGAAAAAAACTGGCATTTATATTCTCAAAATGTACCTGAAGACGGGCCTATACCTACAACATTCTCTTATAAAAATGATGGTCAAACTTTTAAATTACTTGGTAATACAATAGAAGAAGAAGGGCATACAGTAGATGATCCTGTTTTTAGAATGAAAATTAAATTTTTTGAAAACAAAGCGGTTTTTAAGCAAAAAATACAAGTTCAACAAGCCATAAAATCTATTAAAGGTAGTGTTGAATTTATGGTTTGTGATGATGCCAGGTGCTTACCACCAAATGAAGTAGATTTGATTTTTAATTTTGAAGCTTCAGCCAATAATACACAATCAAATAACAACGAAAAAACGCTTTTAAATAACAATAATGAGGTTAATAACACACTATATGGAATAGCATCTGAAACTATATCGTCTTCTAATGCCAAATGCCAAAATGAAGCCATGTCTAGTATTTCTGACACTTCAAAAAGACAATCATTATGGGGTATTTTTGGTTTAGGTTTTTTAGGCGGGTTACTTGCGTTATTAACACCTTGTGTGTTTCCTATGATACCTTTAACAGTTAGTTTTTTTACAAAAAAAAATAGTCAAAATAAAACCGCAGGAGTATCTAAAGCTCTATTATATGGGTTTTTTATTTTTTTGGTATATATTATTTTAAGTGTACCATTTCATTTATTAGATTCGGTAAATCCAGATATACTAAATGAGATTTCAACCAATGTGTGGCTCAATATCATTTTCTTTGCTATTTTTCTATTTTTTGCTTTTTCATTTTTTGGATATTACGAATTAACACTACCAGCAAGCTGGACAAATAAAACCTCTAAAGGTGAAAATGCTGGCGGTTTAATAGGTGTCTTTTTTATGGCATTAACTTTGGCTATAGTCTCTTTTTCATGTACGGGTCCTATTTTAGGGTCACTTTTAGCAGGCTCTTTAACTGCCGATGGTGGCGCTTGGCAACTTACCGCTGGTATGGCAGGTTTTGGAGTGTCGTTAGGGTTGCCTTTTGCGTTGTTTGCTATGTTCCCAAATATGATGAATGCCCTTCCTAAATCTGGTGGATGGTTAAATACTACCAAAGTTATTTTAGGGTTTTTAGAATTGGCTTTAGCCTTTAAATTTTTATCAAATGCCGATTTAGTAC
>JALRJA010000215.1 GCA_023255235.1 Flaviramulus sp. | reverse complement strand
TTCATTGATAATCAAACAAAAACATGGGTATAATTTGAAAAAATTACTAATCCCAACAAAATGGTTTAATTTTATAATAGACACATACTGGTTAGTTTATTTTACTGTAAACAACAATTTAGGTGTATGTTTTTATTTTAATAGGTTGTTGTTATAAACTTACAAAAATATTTGTTAGTAATTTTAACCTGTTTGTTTTTATTAAAGCGGTTTAGTAAAATAGAATTTTAAAAACAAGTTTAGTCATTCAATTTAAGTACTGCCATAAATGCTTGTTGTGGAATTTCAACATTACCTACTTGACGCATGCGTTTTTTCCCTTTTTTCTGTTTTTCAAGTAGTTTACGTTTACGCGAAATATCGCCACCATAACATTTTGCAGTAACATCTTTGCGAAGTGCTTTTATAGTTTCTCTAGAAATAATTTTAGCACCAATTGCCGCTTGAATAGGGATATCAAATTGTTGACGCGGTATAAGTTCCTTTAATTTTTCACACATTTTTCTGCCAATATGTTGAGCGTTATCGGCGTGAATTAAAGCAGAAAGGGCATCAACAGGTTGGGCATTAAGTAAAATATCTAATCGCACTAATTTTGATGTTTTCATACCAATAGGATGATAATCAAACGAGGCATAGCCTTTAGATACGGTTTTGAGTCTGTCATAAAAATCAAAAACAATTTCTGCCAAAGGCATTTCAAAAGTTAGTTCAACACGTTCTGTTGTTAAATAGGTTTGATTAGTAATAATTCCACGTTTTTCAATACACAACGACATAACATTGCCAACAAAATCGGCTTTAGTTATAATGGTTGCTTTAATATAGGGTTCTTCAACACGGTTTAAAGTAGAAGGCTCAGGGAGATCTGATGGGTTGTTTACAGTAATAGGTATGTCGGGGGTTTTATTAGTATAGGCTAAATAAGATACATTGGGAACTGTGGTAATTACGGTCATATCAAACTCGCGTTCTAATCGTTCTTGAATGATTTCCATGTGCAACATTCCTAAAAACCCACAACGAAAACCAAAACCAAGAGCTGCCGAACTTTCAGCTTGAAATACTAACGAGGCATCATTAAGTTGAAGTTTTTCCATAGAATTACGAAGTTCTTCATAATCTTCGGTATCAACAGGATAAATACCGGCAAATACCATTGGTTTAACATCTTCAAAACCTTCAACAATATTGGTGGTTGGGTTTGCATAGTCTGTTATGGTATCGCCTACTTTTACTTCTTTTGCTGTTTTAATGCCCGTAATTAAATACCCAACATCTCCAGCTTTAACACTATGTTTGGCAACTTGAGTAAGTTTTAACGTGCCTACTTCGTCTGCATAATAATCTTTTTTAGTAGCAACAAATTTTATATGTTGTCCTTTTTTAATTTCACCGTTAAAAACCCTAAAATAGGTTTCAATACCTCTAAAGGTGTTATAAACAGAATCAAAAATTAATGCCTGTAAAGGGGCGTTTACATCTCCTTTTGGTGCTGGAATACGCTCAATAATAGCAGCTAAAACAGTATCAACACCAAAGCCTGTTTTGCCACTAGCGTGAATAACTTCTTCTGGTTTACAGCCTAGCAAATCAACAATATCATCGGTTACTTCATCAGGGTTTGCACTTGGCAAATCAACTTTATTTAGAACCGGAATTATCTCTAAATCATTTTCTAGAGCTAAATACAGGTTAGAAATAGTTTGTGCTTGAATACTTTGTGCTGCGTCAACAATTAGCAAAGCACCTTCGCAAGCAGCAATAGAGCGAGACACCTCATAACTAAAATCAACATGACCAGGGGTATCTATAAGGTTTAAAACATATTTTTCACCGTTATATTCATAATCCATTTGTATGGCATGAGATTTTATGGTAATACCACGCTCGCGTTCTAAATCCATGCTGTCTAGCAACTGGTCTTGTTTTTCTCTTTCGGTAACAGAACCTGTAAAATCTAATAAGCGGTCTGCCAAGGTACTTTTACCATGGTCTATATGTGCTATTATGCAAAAGTTTCTTATATTCTTCATAAGGGGATATCTCTAAAAAAGATTATGCAAAGATATGGGTTTTTAGAATAGAATAAATCTTTAGTATATTTATTAAAGCAAATTCATTTGGTATGTTAAAAATTAAGCAAAAAATTATTACAACAAGTCATCTTTTTATTTCTGTTTTAATAGTTATACCTGTTTCAATAGTATATGGGTTTAATCCTAAATGGCAATTCAATATTGATTTAAATACAGTTGATGAGCAAAACTTTTTTAAAGCTATTATGGGTTTATATATAGGGTTTTCTATACTTTGGATTTTAGGAATTTTTAAAACAAGATTTTTAAAACTAGCCGTTGTATCAAACCTTATTTTTATGTTAGGATTGGGTTTTGGAAGGCTTTTAAGTTTAGTTATAGATGGCACACCAACACCCATATATTTGTTTGGAACTTTTGCCGAATTAGCATTAGGCATTTACGGTATATGGGTTGTAACTACCTACAAATTGTAACTAACTATAATTATAAAAACTGTAACTTTACAGCAAAAATTACAATTGGTAAAAATTGATAACATAGAATTACCAGATTTTCCGTTGCTTTTAGCACCAATGGAAGATGTTAGCGACCCACCATTTAGAGCTTTATGCAAAGAACAAGGTGCCGATGTGGTTTATACCGAGTTTGTATCTAGCGAAGGCTTAATTCGCAATGCAGCAAAAAGCCTTATAAAGTTAGATATTTATGAAAAAGAACGCCCGGTAGGCATTCAAATATTTGGAGCTAATTTAGACAGTATGCTACAAACCATAGACATAGTTTCTCAATCAAACCCCGATATTATTGATATTAATTTTGGCTGTCCTGTAAAAAAAGTAGTGAGTAAAGGAGCCGGAGCTGGTATTTTAAAAGACGTGTGTTTAATGGAGCAACTAACCGCAGAAATGGTTAAAAGAACAAACATACCCATTACAGTAAAAACGCGTTTAGGATGGGATCATAACTCTATTAAAATTGTAGAAGTAGCAGAAAGACTACAAGATGTTGGTTGCAAAGCCATAGCTATTCACGGCAGAACAAGAGCACAAATGTATAAAGGTTATGCCGATTGGAAACCCATAGCACAAGTTAAAAACAACCCCCGCATGCACATTCCTGTTTTTGGAAATGGCGATGTAAATACCCCAGAAAAAGCTATGGAAATGCGTGATAATTACGGACTTGATGGTGCCATGATAGGGCGTGCAACTATTGGCAACCCTTGGTTTTTTAAACAAGTAAAGCACTTTTTTAAAACAGGCAAACACTTGCAACCCATATCTTTAGAAGAACGCGTTGAAGCCGCACGCAGGCATTTACAAATGGCTATAGATTGGAAAGGCGACGTTTTAGGCGTTTTTGAAACACGCAGGCACTACACCAATTACTTTAAAGGCATTCCGCATTTTAAAGAATACCGAACCAAAATGGTAACCAGTGATAACCCACAAGACGTGTTTAACGCTTTTGATGAGGTATTACACCAATTTGCCAACTACACCTTTACCAATTAAACTAATTATTTGGGCAAATGGCAAGCCACCGTGCTATACGCTATAGTTTTGTAAAATTATAAATTAAAATTTTACAAAAGCTGCCGCTACTATCACTTTTGCGAGAAGGATTGAGGTACTGTTGGAGCTCTTTTTTTATTAAAAAAAAGCGACTACCAAAAGCCTGTTTGCCATTTATGGCAACTCGCCCCAATTAATACGTTTGTAGCATAGATTTTGATATTCTTGCAGAGGCTATTTTAGAGGCTATAATTCCTAAAACAGAAATGGTAATTAGTACAATAAAAAAGTTTTCTATTTTTATGGTTATTGGGTAGGCTAGAGATTCTGTAATCATTACCAAATTAAAATACTGTTGAAGTGTTAAAACAAGCAAAGCCAAAAACAAACCAATAATACCACCAATAATGCTCATTAGGCTTCCTTGTAAAAAGAATATATGCCTAATATCGTTTAAGGTTGCACCTATATTAAACAGGGTGTTTAAACTCTTTTTCTTGTCTAAAATCATCATAATTAAAGACCCAACAACATTAAAAAAGGCAATTATAAGAACCAGCGTAAATATTAAATATACTACTACATATTCTGTATTTAACATTTTATACAAAGCATCATTAAGTTGTGCTCTGTTTTTTAAAACAATGTTGTTACCCAAAATAGCTTGAATTTTAGCTTTGGTAGCAGCTTCATCTATTTCTTTTTTAAGTTTAAATTCTATAGACGATATTTGATTGGGTTTGTAATGTAACAGGTTTTTTGCCAAATCTATAGAAACATACACAAACTCATCATTAAGTGCTTCATTAATAAAAAATACTCCTGTATTTATGGCATTAACCGTATTAAAAGCATTTTTTGTTGCTGTTATTTGTCCTTTTCCAGGCTTTGGAACATATATTTTTATGGGTTTTGAAAAATCTAAAACACCAAGAGATAAGCTGTTTGAAATACCCCAACCTACCACTATTTGATTTGTTTTTTGGTCTAGCCAATTACCATATTCTAGTATGGTGTCTGTATTGACAACTTGCATATAGTGTTCATCAACACCTTTTATGGTGGCTAATGTGTTTTTATCATTAGAAGCAATTACAACACGTTCTTCAATAATTTTAGAATAATGAGCAATATCATCAAGAGCATTTAGTTTTGCTATTTGCTCTTTAGATAAAACAAACGATTTACCAATAACTGTTTGGGCTTTTAAATCGGGGTCAACCACACTAGAAAACTGAAGCGTAAAATCTTTTAAGCCAGCAAAACCAGAAAGCACAATAAATAATGAGGCAGACCCTAATATAACCCCAATGAGGGCAATGTAGGTAATAAAGTTAATGGCATTATTACTGCTTTTTGAGCGTAAATACCGTTTTGCTATGTATAGCGATACAGTCATGTTTTATATAAAGAAAACAAATAGGTTTAATTTAAAGCACACAAGATAGTGTGTTTATTTTATAAAAAAAGCTTAGGTTTTTTTTCTTTTATCTAAAATTGTTGGGTCTTTTATTGGGTTTTGCTCTCCTTTTAAAGATTGGTTAATCTTGTCAATATATTCTAATGAGTCGTCTATAAAAAACAGTAAGTTTGGCATACGTCTTAACTGATTTTTAGTTCGCTGTGCCAAATTATGTCTAATTAAAGCGGTGTTAGATTGAATACCTTCAAGCAGTTCTTTAGCTTTATTATTTGGAAAAACACTTAAATACACTTTAGCATCAGATAAATCTACAGTAACCTTAACTTTAGTAACCGATATTAAAACCCCACGCAAGCCACCACTTGTAGCAGCACCTTGAAGTACATGAGCTAAATCATGTTGTAAAACCGAACCTATTTTTTTTTGTCTTTGCGTTTCTTCCAAAATGTAAACCTTAAAAATATATTAGAGTTTAGGAAGCAAAAATAGTGTATATTTAAAGATTATGTTGCTTTTTGTTACACATAATTTGTGTTTTGCAGGTAACACAATTTGCTAGTTTGAATAAATGAGCCACGGTAGGAGAGTGGTATAAACTTGTTTATGCTTTTAATATTTATAAATAATTGTTGCCATTTTTCACTAAAAATGGCACTTATTTAATAAAAACAATTTATATTTTAGCCTTGTCTAGCTATCAAGAGGTTTAGCATATAGTAAACAAAAATTAAATGAAAAAAATTGAACATATAGGAATAGCGGTAAAAAACTTAACAGACTCTAACAGGCTGTTTTCTAAACTTTTTGGGAAGGCACATTATAAAATAGAAGATGTAAAAACCGAAGGAGTTAACACCGCTTTTTTTAAATTAGGAGACACTAAAATAGAACTCATAGAAGCCACAACAGAAGACAGCCCTATAACACAATTTATAAAAAAAAGGGGAGAAGGTATCCATCATATAGCTTTTGCTGTTAGTGATATAGAAG
>JALRJA010000128.1 GCA_023255235.1 Flaviramulus sp. | reverse complement strand
TTTATGACGACACCTTTTTTATTTAGGTTACACTTTTTATAAAAAAAGTAATATTGCTGTAACCAAATATTAAATAGTAGCGTCTTATTGTTTAAATGATTATAAGCGACCAATATTATATCAATTTAATAATTGAAGGAGATACTAATGCTTTTGCAATTTTAGTAGATCGCTACAAAAATTTGGTATTTACATTAAGCCTAAGAATGCTTAAAAACAGAGAGGAAGCTGAAGAAGTAGCCCAAGACACTTTTATAAAAGTGTATAAATCTTTATCTAAATTTAAAGGTGATTCCAAATTTTCAACATGGATATACAAAATAGCTTATAACACAAGTTTAGACAGAATAAAGAAAAACAAAAAAACTATAAATAATATTGCTATTGATGAATTTACTGAAAAAAAGGTGCAAAGCCTTGATAATGCGTTAGATAATTTAGAGCAAACAGAAAAAGCACAAGCTATTCAAGACTGTTTAGCTCTATTACCAAGTGAAGATAGTTTTTTATTAACCTTGTTTTATTTTGAAGAATTAACTTTGGAGGAAATTGCACAAACTGTTAAATTAACACCTAATAATGTAAAGGTTAAGTTATTTAGAAGTAGAAAAAAATTGGCAACTATTTTAAAGCAACGCTTAGAACCAGAATTTATAGAATCTTATGAATAAAAAAATAAACAATGAATTAGAACTTTTAACAAAAAAAGTGATTGCAAACAGTAAAATTGAAAGCCCATCTATTAATTTTACTAACCTGATTATGTCACAAATTGAAGTTCTAAACAAACAACAAACAACCGTTTATAAGCCATTAATTTCTAAAACCACATGGTCATATATTGTAATTGGGTTTTTAATTAGCATTCTTATTACTGTTTTTTCTAATAATTCAACTAATACTAAAAGTTGGTTTAGTGAATTTTATTTAAACATACTACAAAATAATACTATTTTAAACCTGTTTTCAGATTTAAAATTATCTAAAACAGTACTGTATGCCGTTATCTTTTTTGGATTAATGATGTTTATACAAATTACCTATCTTAAAAATTATTTTAATAAACGTTTTAAGGTTTAAAAGTTGGGCTTTTTTTAATACCACCGTTTCTTATTCTTTTTAGAAGCGTCACTTTTTCTACCTTTTTTGTATTTACTACCAGTTTTTTTTGATTTATGAATAATGGGTTTTGCTTTAGGGTCTAAAGGAAACGGGTGATTGTCAACAACATCTATTTGCAATTGAATGAGCTGTTGAATATTTTGAATGTAATTTTTTTCATCTGCAGAACACAACGAATATGACGTACCTGTTTTTCCGGCACGTGCTGTTCTACCAATTCTGTGAACATAGGTTTCGGGTATATTTGGTAAATCAAAATTAATTACAGCATCTAGTTCGTTTATATCAATGCCACGCGCAGCCACATCGGTAGCAATTAAAATATTGGCTTCACCGTTTTTAAATTTAGTTAAAGCCGCTTGTCTTAAATTTTGGGTTTTATCACCATGAATACTTTCAACTTTATAAGCATTTTTTGAAAGCGTAACTTCCAATTTGTGTACCCCAAATTTAGTGCGTCTAAAAATTAAAATACTACCCTTAATAGTGTTTCTTAATAAATGTAAGCACAACTCTATTTTATTTCTTTTTGGCACATAGTAAAGTACTTGATTGATGTTTTTTGAAGTTGATGAATTTGTTGAAACTTCTATTCTAATTGGGTTATTTAAAATGGTATTGGCAAGTTGTTCTACTTTGTAAGGTATAGTTGCAGAAAATAATAATACTTGTTTGTCTTTAGTGCATAGGCGTTCTATTTTTTTTACATCATCAATAAAACCCATATCTAACATTAAATCGGCTTCATCTAAAACTAAAACCTTAACATAGTCTAAATTAATACAATCTTGTTTATGTAAATCGAGTAAGCGTCCTGGTGTGGCAATTAATATATCTAATCCTTTTTTTAATATGTCTTTTTGTGGTTCTATAGAAACGCCTCCGTAAATTACATCAGTACGCAAGTTTGTATAAGTGCTGTAATGTTTAAAATTTTCTTGAATTTGAATAGCGAGTTCTCGTGTAGGACTAACTATTAAGGCTTTAATTTTTTTGCTTTTTTTTGGAGCATCTTGATAGTCAAACAATAATTGCAAAATTGGCAAGGCAAAAGCAGCTGTTTTTCCAGTTCCTGTTTGAG
>JALRJA010000125.1 GCA_023255235.1 Flaviramulus sp. | reverse complement strand
TTGCTTGTTTTTTTTACAAAAAACCCTAATAAGATTGAGACCAAAGTTTAAATTATTTTTTAGTAGGCATATTTTAGAAAACCTAGGATTATTGAATATTTTTGGGAAATCGTTTGGCAGGATTCTTTATTTGCTTTTATTAGCCTATTTTTCTTATAAATTAAGCATACAAAACTTTGCGGAGTTTGCTATTTTTTGGGCAAGCTTAAGAATGTTTTGTTTTTATGGAAACAATAATTTACACATAATCTACTTTAATAAAGTTAGAAAGTGTTTAACGAAAAGAAAACATTGGCCAATTGAGATATCTAGTAACATTACCATTACCCTAACCTTATTTTGTATTTTAACTACCATTATTTCTTTCTATTTATTCAATGGATTAAGTACAGCCTTAGTAATGGTAGGATGTTTAATTTGCTTTATAATAATTAGAAACATTTCAGAATTTGCTAAAGTAGATAATAACTTGTTTTTATCAATATTTATAGATGATATACTTTTTTACTTACTGTTTTTTATACTAAGTATAGTAAGCCTAAATTACTCTAATGATTTAAATACAGTTATTTATGCCCTCCTAATAGCGTCTGTTTTAACCACAATAGTTGGGTTGCTTCTTTTTGTTAAAAAGTTCAAAATAAAAATAATAACATATAAAATCAGCTTAAAACATTTTGAAATTAACGATTTTAAGCTTGGGTTAAATTACACTTTTTTAAGAGGGAACGAAGTTTTATCAAACTTCACGGTGAGATATTTGGGTCAAATATATTTTGGAGATTTATTTGTAGCATACTCTCACATTATGTATCAGTTCTATAATATTTTTAGTTTATTAACCATGTCTACAATCTCAGGGTTTCAATCTAAAATAACCGTTAAAATTACACACAAATTCACCAAAGAATTCATTAATTTAGCTTATAAGAAAATTCAAAAAACGTTGTTACCATTTGCGATTTTAATGTTAATTATGCTTAGTCTATTCAGCAATCAAATTTTATACTGGTTTTTCCCTAAGTTTGTATCGTATGATATTTTATTATTAAAAGTTGGTTTTGCGGGAATAGCATTCACCCTAATACAACCTCTTGTATTTATATTGGTTTACAATAATAAATTCATTAATATTAAGAAGCTAAATTTTACACAATATTTTGTAATGGTTATGCTGTTTTCCCTACCATACGTATTTCCAAACTTTAACCAACATAACTGGCTTTTGCTTGTTATGGTTTCATTCGTGTTAGTACAAGGATTATTTGCGTGGTTAAATTATACAAAAATTAAATGATTTATTTTTTTATACTATTATTAAGGTTAGTTGCTTATTTTGAAGGGCAAGCCAAAATTATTTCTTTTATTGCTGTGCTTTTAATTATGGTTTATTCAATAATTAAAAGAACTCATTTAATAAGATTAAATAAGTTGTCTAAAACACATTTTTATACACTCCTAACACTACTACTGGTGTTTGTTCATAGTTTGGTATTTGGAAACTTTTTAATTAGAGATTTTGCTGTTCTTATAACTTACTGGATTTGGTTTGTTTTCACACTTACCTATTTTAAAAACAAAACAATAGATCAGTGCCTTAAATATATTATAATTACCTTTTTAATATACAATGCTTCAAATTATATTTTTTATGAATTATATTTCTCTCATCAAATAAGAGGTATAAATACAATATTAAGATATTTTGGGGTAGACGGAGTAAGGGCATATTTTCCTTTATCGTCAGGAGCTAATGTTTTTACATCACAATTAGCGCTTAACGCATTAATAGCATTATACTTCATAAAAACCAAAACAAACAAAATGCTATATATAATTATATACTTTTTTTATGTATTCATGCTTTTAATGGCAGATTCAAGGCTAATATTGTTGTTTATGATTCTTTTTTCGATAATATATTGGTTTTCATTGAGAACAATTCTTACAGCTTTTAAAAAGTATTGGTTGCTTATATCATTAATGATAATTATAGGAATGTATATCTTTTATAATACAACAATATTTGAAAACATTAAAAGACCCGGAGAAAAAGATGGATTGACTTTATCAAGAATTGAAATATGGGAGATTGCAATCAAGGTCATATTTGATGATTTCAAATTTTTAATTGGACATGGTATAAATGGTTTTGAAAATAATTTATTAGACAACTATAAAGAGATTTTTGAAAACCAAAATCTTCAAACATCTCATAATTTTATTATTCAAACCATTATAGATTTTGGTTTTTTAGGAATAATTATAACATTAGTTTTTCTCTTCAATCTTTTAAATAAATTACTAAAACTTAATTCATATATAATTAATATTTTAATAATTATGATTTTGTTTATGGGTGCCGCAGAATCTATACCAACTTTTTATACATTTGAACCAACATTATTTTTTATAGCTTTAATATCACTAACATTCTCACAAAATGAAAGAAAAAACATTAGATTTTTTAAGGATAATAACCTATTACCCTAGAAAACTTTTAGACAAAGCCCTTTACATATTTTATTTAAGAAAAAAGAATAATTGGCAGATATTACAAAAACACATTAATAAACCCATATTAATAGTTGGCAATGGTCCTAGTTTAAACAAAACACCTTTAGATAAAATAAATAGCTCTTTTGTTTCCATTGGAATGAATAAGATAAATTTAATTTATAAAAACAGTTCATGGAGGCCAGATATTATAACTTGTGTTAATGGATTGGTAATTAATCAAAATAAAGAGTATTTCAACAAAACAAACACCATTTTAATAGTCCCAATTAAAGCATTTTATTTAGGAATAAAACCCAGAAAAAATGTTCTTTTCGTAAATTTAAAAGACCAAGAAAAAGTAGATTCTAATATTGAGAAAACCTTATATACAGGCTGTACCGTAACCTTCACAGCATTACAAGTTGCAGCTTATTTAAATCCAAAATCAGTAAATATAGTTGGAGTAGACCATAAATTTATTATTGAAAAAGGAGCAAGTAAAGACATTAAGAAGTATGAAGGAGATGATGTTAATCATTTTAGTAAAGACTATTTTAAAAACCAATATTGGGGTGTGCCAGATTTAAAAGGAAGCGAACGGCTTTATCAAATAACAAAAGAGTATTTTGACAAACATAATGTACCGATCAAAGATTATACTATTGATGGGCAATTAAATATTTTTAAAAAAGGAGAAATTAACGAATTGTTTAAATAAAATTGAAAACACATTGTAATCACCCTTAAACTTAATAAAAAAAGATAATTTAATAAGAGCCTCAAAAAAAGAAACGGTATTGATTTTTTAACTAAAAACCTCAAGTAACCAATATCCTAAAGAATACTTTAGATATACATCTTTGTCAATCTCTTGATATTTTGTTTTTATAAAATCGGGAGAAATAATTGGGTTTTGACGATCTATAACCAAAACATTTTTATCGTTATAAAAATCATAACTTTTAATAGAAGAATTTGTTGTTATCAATTTTCTTCTTGCTCCCAAGACTTCAAGAGTTCTCATTGTTAAACCCGTTTGAACTACTTTTTCTATATCAAGCACACAGGCGGTATTTTTAATAATATTCTTAATTTCTTCTTTATTAATGGGTTCGAAATTAAAATCGCTTTTTTTTGCTTTACTAAAACTTTTGGAAAACAATTTCCATAAATAAAAGATTCTCCAATCTTGTAAATAAATAAAAAAATAAGTATTTAAATTATATGATTTACAATAGTTTTTTATTTTCATAAGAACAGGGTACCTGTCTGGATGTGCTGTTCCAATAAACACTATATCATTTTTATGTCTTTTTTGAGTTAAAGGTATTTGGGCGTAAGTGTCTAAATAAAATAAAGGGCGAAAATGTAAAAAAGGATGATTTTTTACATCATTAGCATCAAAAGAGAGAATTTTATCAAATAAAGGGAAAAGTTTCTCAACAGATTGTCTGTGTTTAATGGAATCCCATAGGTATAAAATATATTTAGCATTTTTTTGTTTATCTTGTAAACTCTTTAAAATTTTTGGCGTAATCACTTCCCCTTTTATGAAAAACACATAATCATAATCGTTAGTTTGTGTTTTAAAAATAATGTTCTTATAATATTTCTCAATCCTACTTTTTATTGTTTTTTTATTTAAACGAATTAAAAACTTATACCAAAATGAATTTTTAGGACGCTCATCATAATAATCCACCTCTGCACCTAATTCAATTAGTTTGTTTTTTATTTCATTTTGATAACCAAAAAAGCTTATAGAAAAAAAGAGTATTTTTTTGCCTTCAAACATGTGGTTTAATTATTTTAAAAGCCCTTTACTTTTCATTTCTTCAAATGATTCTGAATATTGGTCATATTGAGTGTCTTGATTTGAAACCCATTGACAAAAATTTTTAATTCCTTCCTTAAAAGAAACCTTAGGTTTAAAGCCTAAATCTTGCTTAATTTTTGATAAGTCAGCATAATTGTGACGAATATCGCCTAACCTAAAATTACCCGAAACAGTATAATTAACATTGATACCATATTCATAAGTTAAACTCCTTACCACATCTAAAACAGTTGTTTGAACACCAGAACCTACATTATAGACATTATAATTTGCTTCATCCTTTTCAATCCCTAAAATGGTTGCATCTACAACATCTTGTATATAAACA
>JALRJA010000097.1 GCA_023255235.1 Flaviramulus sp. | reverse complement strand
CCTTAAAATATTCAAAAGCATCGGCATCCAATACTTCGGCCCATTTATAACTGTAATACCCGGATGAATAACCACCTTGAAAAATATGTGAAAATGAAGTGCTCATACAATTTTCAAGTATATCTGGAAATAATTTAGTGTTGTCAAAAACCTTGTTTTCATGCTCTTTTACAGATGTAATGGTTTCTGGCGATTCACTGCTGTGCCAACTCATATCTAATAATCCAAAACTAATTTGACGTAAGGTTTGCATACCTTGATGAAAAGTTGCCGATTCTTTTATTTTTTCAACCAAATCCATAGGAATAAGTTCTCCTGTTTGGTAGTGTGTAGCAAAAAGTTGTAAAGCTTCTTTTTCATAACACCAATTTTCTAGAATCTGACTTGGCAACTCTACAAAATCCCAATGCACATTAGTGCCCGATAAACTTGGGTAAGTGGTATTTGCAAGCATACCATGTAGTGCATGACCAAACTCATGAAACAGCGTTGTAACCTCATTAAAGCTTAATAGAGATGGTTTTGTTTTGGTAGGTTTTGTAAAATTGCAAACTATAGAAATATGAGGTCTTTCATTAACCCCATTTTGTATATATTGTGGTTTAAATGAGGTCATCCAAGCACCATTACGTTTGCCTGGTCTTGGAAAAAAATCGGCATAAAAAATAGATACTAAATTAGTATTACTATCTGTAACTTTATATGTAAGAACATCTTTGTGGTAGGTGTCAATAGTATTAATTTTTTCAAAATGTAAATTGAATAATTTAGTGGCAATTGTAAATGCTCCTTTAATAACATGTTCTAATTTAAAATACGGTTTTAGTTTTTCATCATCTAAGTTAAATAAGTTTTGTTTCAACTTTTCAGCATAGTAAGCACCATCCCATTTTTCTAAATTATCTATAGCATCTAATTCTTTTGCAAAATTTTGAAGATGCGTAAATTCATTTTCAGCAGTTGGTTTTGCTTTGTGTAATAATTCGTTTAAAAATGAATTTACTTTTTCGGGAGTTTTTGCCATTCGTTCTTCTAAAACATAATGGGCATGCGTTTTATAGCCTAAAAGATTGGCACGTTCGTGTCTTAATTTTACTATTTCAAGAACGGTATTTTGATTGTCTAATGCATCACCTTTAAAAGCTTTTGTACCTGCTGCTACTACCAGTTTTTTGCGTAAGTCTCTATTATTAGCATAGGTTATAAAAGGCATATAGCTTGGGTAATCTAAAGTAAATAACCAGCCTTTTTTATTTTTACTCTCGGCTAATTGTTTGGCGGCTTCTACAACGCCTTCTGGTAAACCAGATAAATCTGCTTTATGGGTAATTAGCATTTCAAATTTATTGGTTTCGGCTAATAGGTTTTCACCAAATTTAAGTTTTAGCTGACTTAATTTTTTATCAATTTCACGAAGTCTATTTTTTTTATCAGTAGCTAAATTTGCTCCATTTCTTGAAAACTGTTTATATTTTTTATCAAGAAGCGTTTCTTGTTCGGTGGTTAAGTTTAACGTGTTTTTACAATCATAAACGGTTTTTATACGTTTAAATAATGCCTCATTTAATGTAATGTCGTTACTAAATTCTGATAATAAAGGTGACACGTCTTGTGCTATTTTTTGAATGGTTTCGTTTGTTTCTGCAGCATTCAGATTAAAAAATATACTTGAAATTCTATCTAAATGTTCGCCCGAAAATTCTAAAGCTTCTATTGTATTTATAAAGCTTGGTGCTTCAGTATTATTAACAATAGCATCTATTTCTAAAGATGCTTTTTTAATAGCCTTTTTAAAAGCTGGTAAAAAATGCTCATTTTTAATTTTTGAGAAAGGGGCTGTATTGTAGTTAGTAGTAAATGAAAAATGGAGTATGTTTTTAGACATTTTTGTGTGCGATATGTTAAAATTTAAATTTACTATGTATGCATAGTATTTTTTTTTATATTTGCGTGCAATATTTTGCAGAGTGACTAGCTCATAAGGATTATTTCTTATAGACAAAAGCCTTGAATTTTTTCAAGGCTTTTGTTATTTTAAGTCTTTAGCAGAATTAGTTACTGTTATTTTTAAACCTTCTTTGTAGGCAATAATTTTATCAAGCACACATGTATCATGAGAACCAATAATTTGTGCAGCCAAAATACCTGCATTTTTAGCACCATTTAACGCTACGGTTGCAACAGGCACACCGCCAGGCATTTGTAAAATAGAAAGTATAGAATCCCAACCATCTATAGAGTTGCTACTTTTTACAGGAACACCAATAACAGGTAATGGCGATAAAGACGCTATCATGCCAGGCAAATGAGCCGCACCGCCAGCTCCTGCAATAATAACAGAAAACCCTCTTGTATGGGCATGTTTACCGTAATCAAATAATTTTTCTGGGGTTCTGTGTGCCGAAACAATATCTACTTCAACTTCAATATCAAAACCTTTTAATATTTCAATAGCATCTTGCATAACTGGTAGGTCGCTTTTACTACCCATAATAACTCCAACTTTATTCATAATAATACATTATTTGCTTTTTACTGTAATTGTTTTTTTAACTTTTTCGGCTATGCTTCTAGCTTCATTTATATCTTCATTAACAATAGTTACATGTCCCATTTTTCTAAAAGGGCGTGTTTGTTTTTTACCATAAATATGAGGCGTAACACCTTTCATTTTCATAATGGCTTCAATATTGTCATATACAACCTCTCCAGTAAAGCCTTCTTCGCCTACCAAATTTACCATAACACCACCTGCTTTACTTTGTGTTTCTCCTAAAGGTAAATCTAGAATAGCTCTAATATGTTGCTCAAATTGTGAGGTATAACTTGCTTCTATGGTTTGATGACCAGAATTATGAGGTCTTGGTGCTACTTCATTTATTAAAATTTGGTTGTCTTTTGTTTGAAACATTTCAACAGCTAGCAATCCTACGTGCTGTAACGCAGCCGATGTTTGTAATGCCAAATCTATCGCTTTTTGGGTGATAGTACTATCAATTCTAGCAGGACAAATAACATACTCTACTTGATTTGCTTCTGGGTGAAATTCCATTTCAACTACAGGATATGTTTTAGTTTCTCCCGATACGTTTCTGGCTACAATTACTGCCAATTCATTTTTAAAAGGAACCAATGTTTCTGCTATACATTCACCTTTTGGCAAACCACTTAAATCTGATAGTTGCCTCACTACTTTTACACCATTACCGTCATAACCAAATTGAGCCGCTTTCCATACAAACGGAAATTTTAAACTTCCATTGCTAACGCTATCTTCAATTTCTGAAAGGTAAGCATAACGCATAAAGGTAGCTGTTGGTAAATTATTATCAACATAAAATAACTTTTGCTTTGCTTTATTTTGAATTATTCGTAGGGTTTTAGGGCTTGGATA
>JALRJA010000059.1 GCA_023255235.1 Flaviramulus sp. | reverse complement strand
ATACTTAAATCTGATTTAAAAGGTGTTACTATTGCTATGCCTGTTCCTAGAAACTTGTTACTCATTGTTTAATTAATTTTTTTTAATACCCTAAGGTATTTTATTAACTCTTTTTTAAATAATTCAAATTCATTTAAAGGTGTTTTCAATATTAAATCATTTAATCGTAAATCTGTTTGTAAAATCCCTATTTTAAATTTTGCTTTAGAGTATGCCGTTATTAGTTTTAGTTCTAAAATTGGGTTTTCATAATAACTTATTAGTGCATCAAAAGGTGTATCAATAAACGATTGCAATTCAATGTTTTTAATAGTGCCGTTCCAGCCAAAATCTTTAGGAGTAAAACATATATCCCAAAAATTTATTTTTGTATTTTCTGTTTTAGTGAAAGCTATAATTTTGAGTTTATTAGGTCTAATATTAATATGGTCTGCTAATATTCTAAAGTTGTCAAAATTATCAATCTCATCTAAATTTAATAAAACACCCAAAGTATCAATATTAGTATCTAAATGATTTACTTGTCTTTCAGATACTAATTTGTTTAAATAATTTTTATTAGATTTTTCTTTTAAAGCTTTTAAAAACATTTATATTTATACTTTGCACAAAGGTAGCAAAGTAGAGTTAAATTTTATTGTTTTTAATATGAGGTTCACACATTTATTTTTTTTGTTATATATAGGTGTTTTTTTTAGTTGTAAACAATCACATTTACAATTAACTAAAATTGAAGCTAAACGCATTGACGTTAATGATAGCCTATTAGTTGATTCTAAAATTGAAGCATTTATCAATCCTTTTAGAGAGCGTATAAACAAAGATTTAGATAGTGTTTTAAGCTATTCGGTTGGCACTTTTTCTAAAACAGATGGTGCATTAAACACCGCTATTGGTAACTACATGGCTGATGCTGTTTATGATGAAGCCAATCCTATTTTTAAAAACAGAACAGGGTATGATATTGATATGGTATTGCTAAATCATGGTGGAATTCGTTCTATTTTATCTAAAGGAAATATAACTAAAAGAACCGCTTTTGAATTAATGCCTTTTGAAAATAGCATTGTAGTAGTTGCTTTACAAAAACCTCAAATAGATAGCTTAATTATTTATTTAAGTAAAGCCAAAAGAGCACACCCTATATCAAAACTTAAATTAACACTAGATAACGATTTTGAGATTCTTGAAGCCAAAATAAAAGGGAATGATATAAACCCAAACAAAACCTATTATGTAGCCACCAATGATTACTTATACAACGGTGGCGATAACATGACTTTTTTTAAAACAAATGATTCTCTTTATGTTTTAGATTATAAAATTAGAACTGCTTTAATTGATAATTTTATAAAAAATGATACTATAAACCCAGTAAGAGATGATAGGTTTTTACAAATTAATTAATAGCCATTAAAGAGATGAAGCGTAGAGATTTTATACAAAAAACAACAGCAGGAACAGCATTAGCCACACTATCAAGCCTAGGGTTGCAATCTTTTAATACATCAATTAAAACATCAAAAATAACTATTTTACATACCAACGATGTGCATAGCCATATTGATGCTTTTACAGCAGAAGATGGTAGAAATGCCAACAAAGGTGGTATTGCTAGAAGAGCTAGTTTAATTGAATCTTTTAAAAACGAAAACCCAAACACACTTTTGTTTGATGCCGGTGATATTTTTCAAGGCACACCATATTTTAATTACTACGGTGGTGAATTAGAGTTTAAGTTAATGAGCCAATTAAAATATGATGCTGCTACCATTGGTAATCATGATTTTGATAACAGTATAGAGGGTTTATATGCTCAGTTACCGCATGCTAAATTTGAGTTTTTGTCGGCTAATTATGATTTTTCTAATACCATAATGAACACCCATGTAAAACCATATAAAATTTTTAAAAAAGGCGGTATTAAAATTGGTGTTTTTGGCTTAGGAATTGAACTAAATGGCTTGGTAGATCCTAAAATGTTTAAAGAAACTAAATACTTAAATCCCATTGAAATAACGCAAGATATGACGCGTATTCTAAAAGAAGAACAAAAATGTGATTTGATAATTTGCTTATCACATTTGGGTTATCAGTATAAAAATAACGACCAAAAAATATCCGATTTAAAACTAGCAGCACTAACAAAAAATATTGATTTAATTATAGGTGGGCATACACACACTTTTTTACCTAAACCTACTATTGTTAAAAATAGTGAAGGAAAAAATATGCTTGTTAACCAAGTAGGTTGTTATGGTCTTTATCTTGGGAAGATAGATTTTTATTTTGATTCTAATAAAAACAAATCTACAAAAGGCACTTCTATAATTGTTTAAAGTAAGGTTTTAATACCCTTTTTTTGAATAAAAGGAAGTGTAACTACCTTATTCTTTGTAAAAATTCATGTTCGTTAATTAGTTCAATACCCAATTGAGTGGCTTTATCTTTTTTGCTAGGTCCCATATTATCACCAGCAACAATGTAGCTAGTTTTTGATGAAATAGAACTACTTATTTTGCCGCCATTATCTTCAATAAGTTTTTTTAATTCATTTCTAGAAATAGATTCAAACACACCCGAAATGACAATTGTTTGTCCTTCAAGTTTATTTGTTTTTCCAATGAGTTCCTCATGAGACATTTCTAATTGTACTCCAAATTGTTTTAATCTGTTAAGTATAAAAATGTTTTCTTCGGAAGAAAAAAAAGCTATTACCGATTCTGCTATTTTAAAACCAATTTCATCTACCTGAAGCAAGTCATCTTCAGATGCGTTTATAATAGCATCAATACTTTTGTAATGTCTAGCTAATTTTTTTGCTACCGTTTCGCCTACATATCTAATTCCAATAGCATATAAAACGCGTTCAAAAGGAATTGTTTTAGATTTTTGAATGCCTTGTATTAAATTATCGGCACTTTTATCTGCCATACGTTCTAATGGAGTAACTTGTTCTTTTGTTAACTCATACAAATCAGAATAATTTTTTATTAAGCCTTCAGTTACCAATAAAGCTACTGTTTCACCACCTAAACCTTCAATATCCATAGCTTTTCGTGAAATAAAATGCTGTATTCTGCCAATTATTTGAGGTTTACATTCTAAATAATTTAAACAATAGTGTTGTGCTTCACCTTCTTGCCTTACCAAGCTACTATAACACTCAGGGCAATGGGTAATATATTCGGTTGGTTTAGAATCTAATGGGCGTTTTGAAAAATCTACTCCTAGAATTTTTGGAATAATTTCACCGCCTTTTTCAACAAAAACCTCATCACCTACCCGTATGTCTAATTTATTTATTTGATCTGCATTATGCAATGATGCTCTTTTTACAGTTGTACCTGCCAACTCAACTGGTTCTAAATTTGCAACTGGTGTAATGGCTCCTGTTCTACCTACTTGATAAGTGATACTTTGTAATCGTGTTGAAACTTGTTCGGCTTTAAACTTATATGCCATTGCCCAACGAGGCGATTTGGCAGTATAACCTAACTCGTCTTGTTGTTGTAAGCTGTTTACTTTAATAACCACACCATCTGTTTCATAGGGTAATTTATGACGTTCTGTATTCCAGTAATCTACAAACTCTAAAACAGCTTCAATTGAGTCAACTAATTTTGCTGCGTTTGGCACTTTAAAACCCCATTGCCTTGCTTTTTCTAAACTTTCAAATTGGGTTTTAACACCTAAATTGCTTCCTGTTAAGTTATACAGCAAACATTCTAATGGGCGTTTAGCAACCTCTGTGCTATCTTGTAATTTTAAACTTCCTGATGCTGTATTTCTTGGGTTTCTATATGGTTCTTCTCCTAATTCTATACGAGTTTCATTCATGTTGTTAAAGCCTTCAAAAGGTAAAATAATTTCACCTCGAATATCAAATTTAGGAGGGTAATCACCTTTTAGTTGTAGCGGTACAGATTTAATAGTTTTTACATTTGCCGTTACATTATCTCCTTGAAACCCATCACCTCTGGTTAAAGCTCTGGTAAGTTTTCCGTTTTCATAAGTTAAACTTATAGAAGCGCCATCATATTTTAATTCGCAAGTATATTGTATGTTGGTTTCAATTATTTTTTTAATTCTGTTTTCCCAATCTAATAAATCTTCTTTTGAATAGGAGTTGTCTAAAGAATACATTCTGTGCTCATGAGGTAGGTTTTCAAAATTTTTGGTAACCTCACCACCAACACGCTGTGACGGAGAATTGGCATCAAAAAATTCAGGATGTTTAGCCTCTAAGTCTTGAAGCTCTTTGAGCTTAACATCAAACTCATAATCTGAAATACTGGCATTATCTAAAACATAATAATTATAGTTATGTTCTCGCAATTCATTGCGCAATGCTTCTATTTTTTGTTGTATTGTATTCATTAATTTAAAATTCCTTTAAGCATTCTATCTTTTTTAAAGATGTCTTGCTTTAGTTCTATATTTGAAAAATTAGTGTGTAATAAGGCTATCATATCTCGACCAAGATACTCATTGATTTCAAAAAACAACATCCCTTTTTTGGTTAAATTATTAACAGCAAATTGCGAAATAGCTTCATAAAATAGCAATGGGTTTTTATCTTTTACAAAAAGTGCTATGTGAGGTTCATTATGTAATACATTAGCTTGCATAAGCTGTTTTTCTTCTTCTCTAATGTATGGTGGGTTGGAAACAATGATGTCAAATTTTTTGGAAACTAAGAGTTTTTTATGATAACTAGTTAAAATATCTGCTTCAAAAAATGCTACTTCAACATTATTTAATGCGGCATTTTGTTTTGCTATTTTTAATGCTTCAGCAGAAATATCTAGTGCATACACTTTAGCATGAGGTAACTTTTTAGCTAATGAAATAGCAATACAGCCACTTCCTGTGCCAACATCTAAAACAGTAAGGGTTTTGTTATTATTTGCAAACTCTTTAATTACCCAAGCTACCAATTCTTCGGTTTCTGGTCTAGGAATGAGTGTGTGTTTATTGACTTTAAACGGCAATCCAAAAAACTCGGTTTTTCCTATTATATATTGTATGGGTTTTTGTTGCTTCAACAGGTTTAAAGCATTTAAAATACTACTTGGTTTGTTTACAAAATAATCTGGGTTTAATGCTAATTGAATTCTAGTTAGCTCATAGTAATGATCAATAAGTAAATAAAAAAAGCTGTCAACTTCTTCGGTTGCATAAATAGCATCTAATTCTTTATGGAATGTATTTTGAATATCTTTTAGTTTCATCTATTCAAATGTAATTGTTTTTAATCTGAAGGCTAACATTAATAAAAAAATACTTTAAGAGTTATTACTAATTATTAAGGTGTATTTATAAATCTTTTATCATCCAAACGCCACATGAGTAATGCCCTGTGTTTCCTAAAGGTGCATCTAGATGCTTAAATCCGTAGCTTTCATAAATATGTATAGCGGCTTTAAGCTGTGGTGCCGATTCTAAATAACATTGTTTGTAGCCTAATGATTTGGCAGACACTAAACAGGTTTCAAACAAAGCTTTGCCATAACCTTTACCTCTAATTTTTGGTGAAAAATACATTTTTTGAATTTCGCATACATGACTTTCAAAATCTTTTAAGGGCTTAACACCGCCACCACCTAAAACCGCTCCATTGGCATCAATTACAAAATAAACGTCGTTATCATTTTGATAAGATTCGTACATTCTGGGTGTTTCTTTATCTGAATATGCTGTTCCTTCAAGTGGTATTTTAAACTCATAAAAACACGCTCTAATAACCTGTTCTAATGCTTTATTATCTTGAGGCTGAATTTCTCTTATGACAATATTATTTATACCCATTTTTTAATCCTATTTTTGTACTGTTTTTACAGCTATGAATATACACGAAAAATATATAAAACGCTGCATTGAAATTGCTAAAAATGGTTTAGGCACAACAAGACCTAACCCAATGGTAGGTAGTGTTATAGTATATCGTGATAAAATTATTGGAGAAGGTTATACAAGTAAATTTGGTTCTAATCATGCCGAGGTAAATGCTATTAACGCTGTTGCTAACAAAAATTTGTTAAACAAAGCAACATTGTATGTAACACTTGAGCCCTGTTCGCATTTTGGAAAAACACCGCCTTGTAGCGACCTTATTATAAAACACCACATACCAAATGTTGTTATTGGTTGTATAGATACCCATGATAAAGTAGCAGGAACAGGTATTGAAAAACTTAAAAATGCAGGTTGTCATGTTACTGTGGGTGTTTTAGAAAATGAATGTAAAAATCATCATAAACGTTTTTTTACTTATCACAACAAAAAACGCCCTTATATTATTTTAAAATGGGCAGAAACTAAAGATGGTTTTATAGCTCCAATATCTAAAAATAAGAAAGAACCCGTATGGATTTCTAATACTTATTCAAGACAATTGGTACACCTTTGGCGTACTCAAGAACAAGCTATTTTGGTTGGCACACATACTGTCTTAGAGGATAACCCGAGCTTAACTGTGAGAGATTGGACAGGTAACAACCCTATTCGTATTGTTTTAGATAAAGACAACTTGCTTTCTAAAGATTTTAATGTTTTTAATAAGCAAGCTGAAACCATTATAGTTAAAGAAACAACTGCTGAAAAAATTTGCCAACAACTTTATGATGCCAACATTAATTCTGTTATTGTGGAAGGCGGAGCAAAAACACTTCAAATGTTTATAAATGAAGGTATTTGGGATGAAGCTCGTGTATTTCATAGCCCTATTGTTTTTGGTAATGGCGTTGAAGCACCAAAATTTTCAGGTGAAATAACTTTAGAAGAAAAAATAGATTCTGATAGTTTAAATATATATATAAACAACTAGCCTTTTTGGTTGAAAAAGATACATACAAAACCATTGTTAACATTCCTGAATCTATTTTATATAAAGATAAGAATAGCAAATTCTTTACTTATGCTTTTCCTGTTTTAAACGAAAACGATATTAAAAACTATTTAGACAGTTTAAAAAAGAAACACCACGCTGCATCACATTATTGTTATGCATATCAAATTGGTACTGAAATAATTACATATAGAGCAAATGATGATGGAGAACCCAATAATTCTGCTGGTTTACCTATTTATAGACAAATTCAAGCATTTGAAGTTACCAATATTTTAGTAGTTGTTGTTCGTTATTTTGGTGGTATTAAATTAGGTGTTGGTGGTTTAGTAAATGCTTATAAAACAGCTGCTTTTTTAATACTTAATAATTCAAAAATTATTACAAAAACCATATATGTTACTTTTGTTTTATGTTTTGATTATGATAGAATGAACATGGTGATGCAAATTATTAAAGAAAAGCGTTTAGAAATAGTAAATCAACGTCTAGAAATAGCTTGCCAAATAACTATAAGCGTTAGAAAAAAAGAAGCAACAACCATTTACAAGCTTTTTGAAAGTATTTATAAAGTAACAATTAAAAAACTATAAGTTAATTATCTAAAATATCTAATAAGTATTTTGGTGCTTTAATGGGTTTATTGGTTTTAGCATCAACAAATACTAAAGTAGTACTGGCAGTTGTTATAATCTCATTGTTTTCATTGGTAATTTCATAGTCAAATTCAATCTTAGCAGTTGGTTTATTTTTAAGAATGGTTTTTATCTTTAGCACATCATCATAAGTTGCCGGTTTTTTATAATTTATAGTCAAAGAGACAACCGGCAAGATAACGCCATTTTTTTCCATAGACTTATAAGAAACACCTAGCTTTCTCAACCATTCAATTCTTCCCATTTCTAAATACAGCACGTAATTACCGTGATGTACCACGCCCATTTGGTCTGTTTCACCATATCGCACTCTAATTTTTATTTCGTCAATTTTCATGGTAATATTTCATTTTTTTTTTGTAGCTTCGGCATGTGCTAAACATGAGAAAAAAATTCTTAAAATTCAATAGCAAATCATTTTTTTTTTAAGAATTTTGTTCACATATTTGTCACTCCAAAAAAAGGGGCATATGAAAATTTATTTTTCATAGGAATTCTAACTAAAACCAAAATAAAATTAAAAAATGAGTAAAACTGCGCAATCGGTATGGAATAACTGTCTTGAATTTATAAAGGATAACATTCAACCGCAAGCATACAAAACCTGGTTTGAACCCATAGTTGCAGTAAAACTCACCGATAATGCTTTAAGTATTCAAGTACCAAGCAAGTTTTTTTATGAGTGGCTTGAAGAACATTATGTTAAAATACTTAAAGTATCACTTACCAAAGAGTTGGGTGAAAGTGCTAAGCTTGTTTACATTATTAAAATGGAAAATACCTACGGTAATAAACAACCATTTACAGAAAAAATACCTAGCTCTAATAGAGGTGCTTTAAAATCTCAAGAAGTTGACGTGCCTTTAAATAACAAAAACCCCGAATTACGCAACCCATTTGTAATTCCTGGTATAAGAAATGTAAAAATAGAATCGCAACTTAATCCTAATTACAGCTTTGATAATTTCTTAGAAGGTGATTCTAATAGATTAGCAAGAAGTGCCGGGTTAGCTGTTGCTGCAAAACCTGGAGGAACTTCTTTTAATCCATTATTAATTTTTGGTGGTGTTGGCTTAGGAAAAACACATTTAGCACATGCTATTGGTGTTGATATTAAAGATAAATATCCTGAAAAAACGGTTTTATATATTTCTGCAGAAAAATTTACCCAACAATATATTGATGCCGTTAAGAAAAATAATAGAAATGATTTTATACATTTTTATCAAATTATTGATGTTTTAGTTATTGATGATGTTCAATTTTTATCTGGTAAAACAGGAACACAAGATGTTTTCTTCCATATTTTCAACCATTTGCATCAAAATAACAAACAAGTTATTTTAACAAGCGATAAAGCGCCAGTTGATATGCAAGATATTGAACAGCTGAATTCCAATCGTATCAATAAACCAATGTGCATCGCGGATGAACTATCCTGGCTAAAGACCGAACAACAAAATT
The DNA here is from genome assembly GCA_023255235.1 of Flaviramulus sp. Classification (GTDB taxonomy): domain Bacteria; phylum Bacteroidota; class Bacteroidia; order Flavobacteriales; family Flavobacteriaceae; genus JALRJA01. The sequence goes on along the minus strand of JALRJA010000059.1, from coordinate 45 downwards.
ATGTGGAACGTCGAAATCGCCAAAATCAATACCTGTTTCATGAAC
>JALRJA010000050.1 GCA_023255235.1 Flaviramulus sp. | reverse complement strand
AGTGATTTTCACATTTACCCTAAACTCAGTTATTTCTGCGTTACTTACACTAGCACTTTGATCTTGAACATAAACCGAACGAATATTTTTTAAACTTTTTGAAGCGTGTTTTACAGCTTTTTTAGTTGCATCTTCCCAACTTTTATTAGAGTTTGATAAAACTTCAATTACTTTTAATACTGCCATAAGATCTAGGGTTTTAAGTTAACAAATGAGTATAAAAATAATGGTTTTTTCCCACAAAAACAATTAAAAAAGATGTAAATTTTATCCGTTAATAGCTTCTACCATGTCAACTTTTCCAGGTAGCATTTCTTTTAGCATATTTTCAATGCCATTTTTTAAAGTAAAAGTAGATGATGGGCAACCACTACAAGCACCTTGAAGTAATACGCTTACGTTTTTACTGTCTGGATTGTAGGCTATAAACTGAATGTTACCTCCATCGCTAGCAACGGCTGGTTTTACATACTCTTCTAGAATATTTACAATTTGTTTTGAGGTATCGTCAAGAGTTTCAAAATTTATATCTTGTTGTTCATTAGAAGTTGTTAGGGTTTCATTAAGTACTACAATCTCTTTTCCGTTTTCAATATAGTTTTTAATAAACGTTCTTAGCTCTAGGGTAATGTCTTGCCATTGAGCCATATCATATTTTGTGATAGATACATAATTTTGGTCAATAAAAACGCTTTTTACAAAAGGAAAATGGAACAATTCTGTTGCTAAAGGTGCTTGTTTGGCATCATCAATAGAGGTAAATTCAAAGAGTCTGGGAACTAGTTTTTTATTGGCAACAAATTTCATTACAGATGGGTTTGGAGTGCTTTCTGCGTATATTGTAACAGGCACTTTTTTATTTCCTAACGCAGTATCTTCAATTACAACACCACCATCATTTAAGTAGGCTTCAATTTGTTCTGCAACCTCATCTTGAACATCGCTCCATTTGATAATATCATACCGTTCAACAGCTATAAAGTTTCCAGAGATATAAACTTTTTTTACAAAGGGTAAATAGAAAAGTTGTTCTGCTAAAGGAGCCGATTTGGCTTCATCTATATTGTTAAATTCAAAACTTTGATTTTGAGTTATAAATTGATTAATTTCAAACTTAACAATGGCATTATTTGTTGTTTTTTGTATAACAACTTTAAAAGTGTTCATTTCAGCTAATTTTTTGCAAAAATACTAAAAGAAAACGTTACTTATCCATATATTTGGCAACTGTACCCTATTTCTAAAAAAAACTTTTTAAAACAAAACCGTTTTATATGGGAAGAGTTTTTAAGAAAAGTTGACAGGCAATACAACAGAATCTATTTAGTATAAAAAGGTTATGAAATTTAAAAACACTATTTTAACAATACTTTTTTCGCTGTCTTGTTTTTTGAGTTTTTCACAAGAAGGACTACCACTTTATACAGACTATCTAACCGATAATTATTACTTAATTCACCCTTCTATGGCTGGTGCAGCAAACTGCGCTAAGGTTAGGTTAACAGGACGCCAACAATGGTTTGGTGTAGAAGATGCACCTAAACTTTTAACAATGAGTATAAACGGTAGAATTGGCGAAACACCATCTGCTTTAGGAGCTATTTTATTTACTGATACAAATGGATATCATTCTCAAAACGGGGCTTATCTTACCTATGCACACCACCTTCTGTTTTCTAGAAGTGAGGCCGATTTGAACATGCTGTCTTTTGGTTTGAGTGCCGGATTTATTCAGTATCAATTAGATCAAACTTCTTTTTTTAATGATCCTGCAATACAAACAATTATTAATAATGAAACTAATTTTAATATAGATTTTGGGTTTTCATACCATTTTTTAGATTTTTATTTTCACGGTACCGTTAAAAATGTTTTAAAAAATGCTGGTGTTAATAACGATATTGAAATAACTAGCAATTTAAGACGCTATTTAGCATCTGTAGGTAATGTGTTTAGTAAATATGGTAGTGAGTGGAGTTATGAGCCATCTATTATGTTTCAATACAAAGAAGGAACAAGTGAAGCTAGCATAGATGTAAATGCCAAAGTTTATAAACAAATGGATTTTGGAAAACTTTGGGCAGGAGTTTCATACAGACAGAGCTTAGACGGTGCAGAGTATTTAACTAGTACTAATCAAGTTAGAAGTCAAAAATTACAACAAATAACACCTATTTTAGGAGTTGATTTTAACAATTTTATGTTTGCCTATAACTACACCTATCAAACAAATTCTGTGGTATTAACCAATGGTGGTTTTCATCAATTAACTTTAGGTTTTAATTTTAATTGCAGAGCAAAACGATATGATTGTAAGTGCCCAGCAGTTAATTAAAAAAAGGCTTATCAAACTAATTTTCACTAAGTAAATAAACCGATTTAATTATAAAAGGCTATTAACCAAATCTTCAATTTTGGCGAGATACTCAATAGTAATAACGGGGTTTTTAAGCGATATGTTATTATATTTTGAAATATAAATGGTATTAAAACCAAGTTTTTCGGCTTCCATGATACGTTGTTCAATTCGTTGAACAGGTCTAATTTCACCAGATAAACCAACCTCGGCGGCAAAACAAATATCTTTTTTAAGAGGCACATCTTCGTTTGATGATAAAATTGATGCAACAACGGCCAAATCTATGGCAGGGTCATCTACGGTAATACCTCCTGTTATGTTTAAAAACACATCTTTTGCTGCTAAACGAAATCCGGCTCGTTTTTCTAAAACGGCCAATAGCATATTTAACCGTTTGGCATTAAACCCTGTGGCGCTTCGTTGTGGTGTGCCATAAACAGCGGTGCTTACTAAGGCTTGTACCTCTATCATTAATGGACGCATACCTTCTAAAGTAGCAGAAATGGCATGACCAGAAAGGTCATCATCTTTTTTAGAAATTAATATTTCTGAAGGATTGGAAACTTCGCGCAAACCAGAACCTTGCATTTCATAAATACCCAACTCTTTGGTAGAACCAAATCTATTTTTATGAGCTCTTAAAATTCTAAATATATGGTTTCTGTCGCCTTCAAATTGCAAAACAGTATCTACCATATGCTCTAAAATTTTAGGACCAGCAATATTACCATCTTTTGTAATGTGCCCAATTAAAATAACTGGCGTTGCAGTTTCTTTAGCAAATTTAATAAGCTCTGTGGTACATTCTTTAATTTGAGAAATACTACCAGATGAGGCTTCTATATAATCACTATGAAGAGTTTGAATAGAGTCAATAATAACAATATCGGGTTCTAAGGTTTGAATTTGTTTAAAAATGTTTTGAGTTTTGGTTTCGGTAAGAATATAGCAATTGTTATTACTTGGGTGAATGCGTTCTGCTCGCATTTTGATTTGCTTTTGGCTTTCTTCTCCAGAAACATACAATGTTTTATAAGGTAGCCTTAATGCTATTTGAAGTAAAAGAGTGCTTTTGCCTATGCCTGGTTCTCCACCTAATAGTGTTAAAGACCCTAACACGATGCCGCCACCCAAAACACGGTTAAGTTCAGCATCATGGGTGTTTAAGCGTATTTCTTTTGTGGTATCAATTTGGTTAATAAGTAATGGTATAGGTGTTTTTTTTGTTCTTGTTGTTTCTGTTTTCCAGTCACTTTTTTCTGGTTTTTCAATAACTTCTTCAACAATAGTATTCCATTGTTTACAGGCATTACATTGCCCTTGCCATTTTGCAAATTGAGTGCCACAATTCTGGCAAAAAAAAGCGGTTTTAACGTGTCTCATTAATATCCAAAGTCAAGTTTAATAGAATTAGCTCTTTCAAGAACCTCATCTCTTGTTATACCGGCTATTTCATCCATAATATATGCTGATTGATAACTACGCATGGCTTTTTTTGGTTCGCCAGTTTCTTCATAAAAACGCCCTATATAATATAAGCTAAGCAGGCTTTTTGGGTATTCTTTGCGAGCTATTTTACTTAATTGTTCGTAGTATTTATATGTTTTATTTTTTTCTATAGCAGATGAGATAGCTCTAAAGTCATTAATTAAAACGTGTTTATTAATTCCAAATAAAGAGTAAATGGATTCATATTTTTCTTCAAGATATGTTACAGGTGATGTTTCTAACTTTAAAATGGTTTCTTGATATTCTATTTTTGAAATAGGCTGAAACACCTTAAATATATGGTCTATGGCATTTGGTATGCTGTAGGCCGCAATGGCGTAATGAGAAGGCTCTTGGAAACTTTTAAATGTATAATTACAGTTACTGTTATTTAGTTCTGATAGTTCTTTGTTAAGAGCTTCTGTCATTTGCTTTATAGACGCTGTGTCTGAATTAGTATTTGCCAAATAATAGAAAGTTTTAGATTGGGTTTTACCTAATACTTCTGGAAGATAATCAAGCATATTGGGAGCTAAATTTGGACTAATAGATATATATCCTTGAAACAGCGGGTTGGGTTTTAATAAAAAATAGTTAATAAAATTGGCTGTTTCACCATGTCCAACGGCAATTTTAAAACGCCCCGATTTGTATGTTTTTTCAATGTAAGGAATAAGTTCCATGCCTATAAACTCAAAAAAAGCGGCACCAGTTTCAATAGGCAACGAGTTTTGTTCAGAATATAAACAATCATCAAATCGTTTATTTAGTTGATTTACGCCAACTACAATGGCTTCTGGCATATCGTTCCAATAAGAAAAATAATCTACATTACCCACAACGGCTTCAAACATATAATCACCATCAAAAACTATAAACAAAGGGTATGTTTTATCGTCATTAGAGTCATAACCTCTAGGAAGTTGAATTTTTAATTGGCGTTCTGCTCCTAATTTTAAAGATTGTATAGTTTCATATTTAACTTGTGCCTTTATTATGAAAGTGCTACAAAGTAAAAACAAGGGGATTAATTTTTTCATTTAGCAATGATGTAATATCAGGTTTATTTTGGCAAGGTACTAAATTAATGTAGAGATTAAAAGCAAAGTTTTAGTGTGCTTATAAACAAGGGTTATTTATTTATTGTAGTTTTTTTTCTATTGAAAATAGGTAATAAAAAAAGAGATAAACCACCTAATAACACAACCATTAAGGTTTGAGATGACCACATAATCCAGCCAAAAGCACGGCTAGGTTCTTCGGGGATATTAAAAAGTAGAAATGCCAAAACTATTGCTTCAGGGTATGACCCAATTCCTCCGTTTGTTGCTGCTATACTAAAGCTTGCAGCTATAAAACCTATTAAAATTGTGGAAAACGATATGCTATTGGTTTCTTCTATAGCAAACGAAGTAACATAAAACATAAGTACATACATACTCCAAATAAAAAGGGTGTGACATAAAAACGCCCACTTCTTTTTCATTTTAAAAATACTTAAAGTTCCGGCTATGATGCCGGTTAAAAAGGTTTTAATTTTTAAAGCTATTTTGCTACTGCTCTTTTTAATAAAAGACACTAAAAGAAAGCCCACAAACAAAAGGAATACTAAAGCCAAAAGAATTTTAACCGGATTGAATTTTTCGATTAAAAATGAGTAAATAAATTGAAATTCCATACAAAGGGTTAAGCTTATAATTACTAGCATCATAAACATATCGGCAATTCGCTCGGCTACAATGGTTCCAAAGGCTTTTTCAAAAGGAACGTTTTCATAATTAGTGAGTATAGAAGCTCTTGCTACTTCACCTGCTCTTGGTATGGTGTAGTTAATTAAATAGGTTGTAAATACAGCCATGATGCTATTACCTAATTTAATGTTATAGCCCAAAGGCTCTAATTGAAAACGCCAACGATAGGCACGAGACAAATGGCTTAAAAATCCTAAAAACACACCCAAAAACACCCAATAATAATGGGCATTTTTAAAGTATTTAAGTAATGTATTGACAGAAATTTGTGAGAGTGAATACCAAACCAAAAAAATCCCCAATAGTAAAGGGAGTGCTATTTTTAGTGTTCTTTTTGTTTTAATACTCATTTCATAAAATTGTATCTAAACGTGGTGATTTGAGTCTAGATAATTCAATTTGTGTTTGCTTGTTAAAAGGTTATTTTAGCAAGTTTGTAGCCTCATCAGGAAATACTAAAGCAGGTTTAAACACTTTGGCTTTTTCAATATCCATAAATGCATAGGTAATTAAAATTAACGTATCTCCCACAGACACCTTTCTTGCAGCAGCACCATTAAGGGTTATTTCGCCACTTTTTCTAGGTCCAGGAATACAATAGGTTTCTAAACGCTCACCATTATTATTGTTTACAATTTGAACCTTTTCGCCTTGTATAATGTTGGCAGCATCCATTAAATCTTCATCAATGGTTATACTACCTATATAATTGAGTTCTGCACCTGTGCATTTAACTCTATGAATTTTTGATTTGACTACTTGAATTTGCATGAGGCAAAGATAATTAATTTAGTGCGATATTATCTATAAGTCTAATATCATCTGCATATACAGCAATAAAGGCTCTGTATTTGTTTTTATTTGATTTTCTATAAATTGGTTTTAAGGTTTTAGCATCAGCAATTACAAAATATTCTAATTTTAGTAAGCTGTGTTTTTCAAACTGTTTTTCAACCCAATGTGCTATTTTAGTGGCACTTTTTGTGCCAAATTGATTTTTAGCGGCAGTTAATATTTCAAAAATAAAAGGAGCGGCTTTTTTATACTCTGGTTTTAACCTGGTATTTCTAGAGCTCATGGCTAGTCCGCTGGCTTCTCTATGTATTTTACAGCCAATTATGTTTACCCGAATATTATGTTTGTCAACCAGTTTTCTAATTATGGCTAACTGCTGAAAATCTTTTTCGCCAAAATAGGCATTATCGGGTTTTATAATTTCAAAAAATCGTTTTACAATTGTGCCAACACCGTTAAAATGATTGTGTCTATATTTGCCTTCCATTTCAAAATCTAAACCATCAAAGTCAAATTTTTGGAGAACAGGGCGTCCTTCATAAATATCATGAACCGTAGGTGCATAAACCAAAATAGTGTTTTTACCAAGTGTTTTTAAAAGGGCTATATCGCTTTCAAGATTTCTAGGGTATGCCTTTAAATCACTGGTATTATTAAACTGTGTTGGGTTTACAAAAATGCTCACAATAACCATGTTATTATCTTGTAGAGCTTTTTTAACTAATTGTAAATGCCCTTTGTGTAAAGCACCCATAGTTGGCACCAAGCCTAATGTTTGTTTTCTTGCTCTTAGAGCATCAATTGCTACGGCAATTTGTTGTTTTTCTGAGTAAACTTCCACTTCCTAATAAAAAATTAACGCATGCAAACTTATGATTTTACAACTAATTAGCATAAATTTTTGTATTTTTGCGTGTTTTTTATTTTGTAATTTCTAAGAACAAGTACATTATTAAAACAAGCTATGCTAAATTTCTATTTAAAAGAAAGCAATAAATGCTAATAATTTATAATTACTTACAGCCAATAAAAACAAGTATATGAAAGATAAGAGGATATTATATGTATCATCTGAAGTAGTACCTTATTTACCCGAAACCGAAATTTCTTCAATGTCTTTTGAAGCGCCAAGATTGGTAAATCAACAAGGCGGTCAAATAAGAATTTTTATGCCTCGATATGGCAATATCAATGAACGCAGGCATCAATTACACGAAGTTATAAGATTGTCTGGTATTAATTTAGTGATTAATGACTTAGATATGCCATTAATTATTAAGGTAGCATCGATTCCAAGAGAACGAATTCAAGTTTATTTTATTGATAATGACGACTATTTTAAAAGAAAAGCAACCCTAACCGATGAAGATGGAAAGTTGTTTTCTGATAATGATGAACGAGCTATTTTTTTTGCAAAAGGCGTTATTGAAACCGTTAAAAAACTTAATTGGTCGCCTGATATTATTCATATTCACGGGTGGTTGGCATCGTTATTGCCTGTATATTTGAAAGAATTTTATAAAGATGAACCCTTATTTAATGAAAGTAAAATAGTGACTTCTGTTTACGACCAAAGTTTTAACAATACATTAAATAAAGATATGGTTAATAAGATTAAATTTGACAACATAAATGAAGATGCTTTAAAAGCTTTACAGGAACCTTCTTATAATAACCTAATGAAAATTGCAATTGATTATTCAGATGCACTGATTGTTGGTTCTGAAAACATTCCTGATGAATTAAATGCTTATTTAAAAGCGTCACATAAACCTATTTTAGAATATAAAGCGAAAGATGAATTTGGTGAAGCTTATGCAACTTTTTTCAATGACACTGTTTTAAGTTAGATTATTAAATTCATAAAATACTATATGGAAAAACTTTTTAAAGACCTCAAAACACCTGCTATTTTTTTATTTTTTCTTATAACCATTATTGCCTGCGATAAAGATTTTATTGTATTAGAAAGTGATGTACTTGGAAAAGATAAAGCTAATTTTGTAACCAATAGTAGTGTTATAAATGTTACCGCCTACAACAAAAAATTAGATTCTTTGCAAGTAAATGGATTACATTCAAATTTATTGGGTGTTTTCAACGACCCAAGTTATGGAAAAACAATTGCCAATATTATAACACAAGTAACACCTTCTAGCTTTAACCCTAATTTTGGTGAAGACCCAGTTATAGATTCTGTAGTAGTTAATATACCTTATTTTAGTAATGAGATTGATAATGATGATGATGGTAATTTAGTTTATAAATTAGACTCTCTATATGGAAATTCTACTCAAAAAATGAGACTTACTATTTATCAAAGCAATTATTTTTTAAGAGATTTAGATCCCAATTCAACACTTGGCGGAGCACAAAATTTTTATTCTAATACCAATCATATGTCAAGTTCTGTATTAACAGGTAGTGATATTGTTAATTTCGACAATCATATTATAACAACCATTCATAATGATACAGAATTTCTTCCTAGTGCCAACCCCATTGTTACCAAAACAGGCACAGGCGATGACGAAAAAGTTAACAGAGCTGCTCCAGCATATAGAGTAGCTTTAAAAAGTTCTGAAGATATATTATATTGGACTAACACAATTTTAGACAAAGAAGACGATGCTGTTTTAAGTAATGCCAATAATTTTAAAAACTATTTTAGAGGCGTTTATTTTAAAGTAGAACCTATTAATAATGATGGTACCATGGTTTTATTAAACCTAGCATCTACTAGTGCCAATATTACAATTCATTACACAAAAGGGGAAGCAGACTCTAGAACACAATCAACCTATGTTTTAAATTTTACAGGAAATAGAGTAAACACCTTTATAAATGACTTCAATTTAGTGCCATTACAAAATGGCAATAAAGAGTTAGGCGATGAAAAACTTTATTTAAAAGGCACTTCAGGCTCTATGGCAATAGTTGATATTTTTGGGAATCAAGAAAATTTGGAAACCTTTTTAAATACTTTTAGAATACCCGATGGAAATGGAGGGTATGAAAAAACTAGCGACGGCGAATATATTCTAAAACGATTAATTAATGAGGCACATTTAGTTTTATTTGAAGATGAAACAATATATAATCTTGAAGATGCAAATAATGACGCCTTTCATAAATACGATCGTGTTTACGCCTACGATATTAAAAATAACACCACTACTGTAGATTATCAAATAGATCAAATTGTAAACACACAATCTCCAATAAATTCAAAAATTATAAGCTTAACGCAAAGAGATACTGTTACCGGTAAATATAAAATAAGGCTAACTCAACATTTAAATAATATTTTACTTCGCGATTCAACAAACACCAAAATAGGGTTGGTATTATCAAACAATGTAAACCGTATTGAGAATGCCCCAATTTTAAACAGTAATGATGAGGTAACAGCAGTTCCTGCAGCCGCTATAATAAGCCCAAGAGGAACTATCTTACACGGTAGTAACGCTAGTGTACCAGATGAAAAAAAATTAAAACTAAAAATATTTTATACTGAACCTAATTAAAATTGAATTTTTAGTAATTGTTGTTTTAAAATTACCATAACCAAATAATATTATGTGTGGAATTGTTGGATATATAGGCCATAGAGAAGCTTACCCTATTATTATAGAAGGCTTAAAAAGGCTCGAATACAGAGGCTATGACAGTGCTGGTATTGCGCTATTTGATGGCACTAACCTTAAGGTTTCAAAAACCAAAGGAAAAGTAGCCGATTTAGAAAACCTAGCTAATAAAGACATAACCAAACAAGGTCATGTTGGTATTGGGCATACTAGATGGGCAACTCACGGAGTGCCAAATGACGTGAATTCACATCCACACCTTTCAAACTCTGGCGATTTAGTAATTATTCACAATGGCATTATTGAAAATTATGCATCTCTTAAACAAGAACTAATTGCAAGAGGCTATACATTTCAATCTGATACAGATACAGAGGTGTTAATAAATTTAATAGAAGACGTAAAAAAACAAGAAAACGTCAAACTTGGTCAAGCTGTTCAAATTGCTCTCAACCAAGTTGTAGGTGCTTATGCTATAGCCGTTTTTGATAAAAATAAACCCGAAGAAATTGTAGTTGCCCGCTTAGGCAGCCCAATTGCCATTGGTATTGGTGACAATCAAGATGAATTTTTTATAGCAAGCGATGCTTCGCCCTTTTTAGAATACACTAAAAATGCTGTTTATTTAGAAGATGGCGAAATGGCTATTATTAGATACCATAAAGGCATCAAAATTAGAAAAATTAAAGACGATTCTCTTGTTGATACCTATGTACAAACACTTCAGCTTAACCTAGAGCAAATAGAAAAAGGTGGTTTTGATCATTTCATGTTAAAAGAAATACACGAACAACCCAAAGCCATAGCAGACACCTACAGAGGCAGGTTATTAAGAAACGAAGCCATTATAAAAATGGCTGGCGTAGAAGATAACATGAAAAAATTTCTAAATGCCCATAAAATTATTATCATTGGTTGTGGTACTTCTTGGCATGCTGGCTTAGTTGCCGAATACATTTTTGAAGATTTAGCAAGAATACCTGTTGAAGTAGAATATGCCTCAGAATTTAGATATAGAAACCCCGTTATTACCGAAAATGATATCGTTTTAGCCATTTCTCAATCGGGTGAAACAGCAGATACTTTGGCGGCAATAAAGCTAGCAAAATCTAAAGGTGCATTTGTTTTTGGTATTTGTAATGTTGTAGGGTCTTCAATTGCTAGAGAAACTCATTCTGGTGCTTATACACATGCTGGTCCAGAAATTGGTGTAGCTTCAACAAAAGCTTTTTTAGGGCAAATACTGATTTTATATATTTTATCTTTAAAATTAGGTCATTTGAAAAAAGATATTAGGACAGAAAATTATAAAGAAAAAATTAAAGAATTAAGAAATTTACCAAAATTAGTTGAACAAACTTTATTAGTGGATAGTGAAATCCAAAATATATCTTCAACATTTAATGAGGCTAAAGGTTCAATGTTTTTAGGAAGAGGTTTTTCATATCCAATTGCACTTGAGGGAGCATTAAAATTAAAAGAATTGTCATACGTTCATGCTGAGGGTTATCCTGCCGGAGAGATGAAACATGGTCCGCTTGCATTAATTGAAGAGGGAATGCCAGTAGTGGTTTTGGCACCTAGAGATAACTATTACAAAAAAACAATTTCAAATATGCAAGAGGTTATTGCAAG
>JALRJA010000055.1 GCA_023255235.1 Flaviramulus sp. | reverse complement strand
CTGTGCTGCTATTTTTAGTTTATTAGTAATTTGTTTGTCTGTCTCGCTAGGGCTGGTGGTTCCAGAAGGGTGATTATGCACTAAAATTAAAGCTGTTGCTCCAACTTCTAATGCGTTTTTAAGCACTAGCCTAACATCAACTAAAGTGCCTGTAATACCACCTTTGCTTAATTGTAATTGAAGAATAATTTTATTGGAATTGTTTAAGTAAATAACCCAAAACTCTTCGTGTTGAAGTTCACCAATTATGGGTTGCATCAATTCAAACACCGAAGCACTTGATACTATTTGTTTCTTTTCAAGTGCCATTTCTGATCGCCGCCGTCTGCCCAATTCTAAAGCTGCTACAATAGTTATGGCTTTGGCTTCTCCTATTCCTTTAAAGGCCATTAGTTGTTTAACAGACAGCTTTCCTAATGTGCTTAAATTATTATCTACACTAGCTAAAATACGTTTACACAAGGCTACGGCACTTTCTTCTTTGTTGCCAGAACCAATTAAAATAGCCACCAACTCGGCATCGCTTAAAAATGCCTTTCCTTTGTTAAGCAATTTTTCACGAGGTCGATCATCATGACTCCATTTTTTTATTGAGAATGAAGGGCTTTTTACTGTCATGCTATAAAGATAATTATTGCCAATTAGAGAAGCAATAAAAAACCCACTTTATAACTGTTTTAGTGTTTGTTATATTTCATACCTAATTCTAAATGTTATGAATCTGGGTTGAATGACATATTCTGTTGCACTTACCGAAATATTACCTACATTACTTTGGTTTTGCGATTTGGTGTCTAGTAGGTTCGTGGCTTTAATTTCATACTCAAGCTTACTGTCTTGATTTTTTCTATATGACAAAGAAGCATCCCAAAACTCAAATGAATTAATGGTTTTATCTTCATCACTAAAATTATTATAGGTGTATTCTGTTCTAAATGTTAATGATTTAAAAATAAGTGCATCAAACTCTAAAGAAGGTGCTTTGGTGAAAAATTTTGTTCTACGCGAACCTTGGTCATTGTCTTGAATACTGTATCTATAACCAATTTCAAAGTTTGGTGCTTGGTTAAAATTGCTTCTTAACTCGGCTCTATATGTTTGAGAATAATTTTCGTTAACCAACGGTTGGTTATTAACCACTTGATTAAACTTATTATAACTTACATTGGCACTTAATGTGCCTCTTATTTTTTTAATGGTTTTTTGAACTCGGGCAAATGCACTCGCTGTTTCATCGGCAAAATTGGAATTAAATGGTGAGCTTATACCTATAACACTACCTGGCTCAAAAAGAGATTGGTTTCTAATTCTATCTATTGTTTTACTGTAATTAATACTAGCATTTACGTTGGTATAATTAAACATACTAAAACTAAAATATGATAAATTTAGGTTATGTGATAAGGCACTTTCTAGCTCTTGATTTCCTGAAAAAATAGAACTGTAATTATTTAAAACCAAACCTCTTGCTAATTGATTTACGTCTGTAAAGCGGGTTTGCATACTGTAATTAAAAATAATTTGTTCACTATTTTTTAATTGAACTCTTGTATTAAAATCTGGTAATAACCTGAAAAATTTATCGGTATAATTAACATTAAACTGATTGTTTTTTGCTGAGTAAGCATGTGCTGAAAACCCTGGTGTAAACGTAAATTTACCCGATTTTAGTCTGTAATGTGCACCTAAATACAAATCGCTAAAGGTATAGCTTGTATTGTTTGTATTTAAACCATCATTGATAGTTGCCGTTGGTTGAAAAACTGAGTTGTTATCTAAAAACTGAAAAATGTTGGAGTTAAAATCTTGTTTGCTATAAATTGTTCCTAGCGTAAAATTAATATCACTTTTTGTGTTGAGAATATGCCAGTAATCTAATTTAGCATCTACTTGGTTTGATTTTACTCTTTTTTCTTGGTTAATATCATAGGCTATTTGCGAATTGTTTAAACCCAAAGCATCTGCGGTTGTTAAATAATTTGTTTTGTTTTCAAGAACGGCATTGTAAAAAGGGTCTTCATCTTGTAATAAATGTTGCACTTCAAGGGCAAAAATATTGGTGTCATCAAGCGTGTAATAGTAGTTTAAATTTTGATTAATACTAAATGGTGTCGCATTTTCATGTTCATTAATACTACCCACTTGTGTAGAAAAAACGCTTTG
>JALRJA010000329.1 GCA_023255235.1 Flaviramulus sp. | reverse complement strand
TAATGCCAATACTATTGGCTCTTCAAAAAAAATTAAAAAAAATGAAATTTATAATATATATTATCATAATGCTTTCTACTGCACTGTATTCTCAAGATAAAATTACAGGTATGATTATGGAAGCAAACGACAAAAATGAACACATAGGCTTAGCTGGTGTAAACGTTTATTGGCTAAATACCGACGTTGGAACCGTTACAGAAAATGATGGTAGGTTTGAAATTATGTATAAAACAGAATACAAAAAGCTCATTATAAGTTATGTTGGTTTTAAAACCGATACATTAACCATTAATGAACCCAAAACCATACACCATTTGTTGCAACCAAGCACCGATTTAGAGTCTATTACACTAACCTCCAGAAAGCAAGCGACATCAAAATCGTATTTACAAGCTCAAAATGTAATTCATGTTAGTAGTGATGAATTGCTTAAAGCAGCATGTTGTAATCTTTCAGAAAGTTTTGAAACAAACCCTTCTATTGACGTTAATTTTACAGATGCCATAACCGGAACTAGGCAAATAAAAATGTTAGGACTCACAAGCCCATATATATTAATTGCCACCGAAAACATACCTACTGTAAGAGGTGCTTCACAAGCTTTTGGTTTAAGTTACATACCAGGAACATGGGTAGAAAGCATTCAAATTACCAAAGGTGCTGGTAGTGTGGTTAACGGTTTTGAGAGTATTGCAGGGCAAATAAATACTGAGTTTGTAAAACCTACAAAAGACTATAAATTGTTTGTAAATGCCTACGCCAATATGAATGGTAGATTAGAATTAAACACACATTTAAATACCGCAGTTAACACTAAATGGAGTACAGGGTTGTATTTACATGGTAATCTTAGAGATGCTAAACACGATAACAATAACGATTCGTTTTTAGATATGCCTTTGCAAAACCAAATAAACCTTATGAACCGTTGGCAATATACCGATACTAAAAAAGGCTTTGTGAGTTTTATTAATTTAAGGTTTTTAACCGATGAGGTACAAACAGGTCAGGTGAATTTTAATCCTAAAACCGATAGGTTAACAACCAACTCTTGGGGAAGTGAAATTAATACCAAACGCTATGAGGTTTCTACTAAATTTGGATATGTAAACCCAGAAATACCTTGGCAAAGTTTGGGCGTACAATCAGCATTTAGTAGCCATAAACAAGAATCGTATTTTGGGTTAAATCAATATAATATTACACATAATAGTTTGTATGCTAATGCTATTTATAACTCTATTATTGGCGATTCTAGACATAAAATTAAAACAGGAATAAGCTATACTTTTGATGATTATGATGAGTTAGTAAATGTATCAAAGTATCAAAGAACAGAACATTCTGTTGGTGCCTTTTTTGAATATAATTTTGATAATTTAGATAAACTAAATATAACAACAGGTATTAGAATTGATAACCACAATTTATTAGGAACCTTTTTAACTCCAAGACTTCATGCACGATACACACCATGGGAAAAGGCGGCTTTGCGAGCATCGTTTGGCAGAGGCATTCGCAGTGCGAATATTTTTGCAGAAAATCAACATATTTTTTCTACCTCAAGAAGTGTTCAAGTTTTAAATAATACAGGTAAAATTTATGGATTAAACCCAGAAATTGCATGGAATTATGGGGTTTCGTTTTTACAAGGATTTAATCTGTTTACTA
>JALRJA010000109.1 GCA_023255235.1 Flaviramulus sp. | reverse complement strand
GCTATTACACTAGAATCGTTTTAGCAGCTTTTGATTATCGTGATGACAAACTAACAAACCGCTGGATTTTTGACACTAATACCAAGGGAAATGAAGCCTATTTTGGACAAGGAAATCACAACTTAGCTGTAGGAGATTTAGATGGTGATGGCAAAGATGAAATTCAATTCGGATCTTGTGCTATTAATGATGATGGTACTGGTTTATACTCAACTGGATTGGGGCATGGCGATGCCGCTCACTTAGGTGATTTTGACCCAGAACGTGATGGCTTAGAATATTTTATGTGCCATGAAGTTGCCAACGGAACAACCATTCCTGCTATAGATTTTAGAGATCCAAAACAAGGTAACGTTATATGGAGAGTAAAAGGCAAAGGTGATATAGGAAGAGGTGTTACCGCTGATATTGACCCTAATTATTTAGGAGCTGAAAGTTGGGCGTCCGATGGTTCAGGTGTTTATAGCTCCAAAGGTGAATTAATAACCACTACCTACCCAACTGCTGGTAGAGGTGCAAGTTTTAATATGTTTGCATGGTTTGATGGTGATTTACTTAGAGAGATAGTTGACAAAAACCTTATTACAAAATGGGATGCTTCAAATAAAAAAACAAATATTTTACTTAGTGTATACAATTATGATGGTATGAGTTTAAAGAGTAATAATGGCACAAAATCAAACCCTTGCTTAATTGCTGATATTTTAGGTGATTGGCGAGAAGAAATAATTTATAGAAATTCTGAAAATACAGAATTAGTTATATTATCAACACCAAATAGCACCAATGAACGCATATTTACATTAATGCACGATCCATTATATCGGGTTAGTATTGCATGGCAAAATGTAGCTTATAACCAACCTGCGCACACTAGCTTTTATTTAGGCTTTGGAATGAAAACCCCAAAAACACCACATATTTATTTAGTGAAAAAATAGTTTTTTATTTGTGAAAAACTTCAAAAAACGATTCATCCTGCTCAAAAGCAGTACCAATAACCACTAAATTTGCATCAGAATTATAGGCACCATCTAGTTTTTTTTGTTTTTAATGCCTCAACCAACTATTAATGGCACTTGTAATTCTTGCTTAACTAAACTGATAATTTCTGGAGCTACAAATTCAGTTGCGCCACTTCCTGTTTCTAAATAATGGCGTTTCATTCCTAAAAATTCGCCTGCTTTTGCAGGATCAACAATGTTTTTAATATTGTTTTTTGGCATGGGTTGCGTTTCGGTTACACGCTGTACGGCTGTTTCTCTGCCATTTTCAATTAAGATACAACCTGTTGGGATAACCTCTAAAGTGGTATTTTTTAATTTTGAGGTAGATGCTATATGTAAGCCAGTGTATTTCTTAATTTCTGAAACCAATAATTCAGCGGCATTTGCTTCAACGGTACTACCACCAACAAAAATATAGGTTGCTATAGACTGGTTTATCTTTTCAATAAAGGTTTCAGTATTGTTAACAGTAAATTTATCTGGTAATAGTTTTGCTTTAGATGTGATAGATTTTAATATATTTTGATGTATGATATTTTTCTTTACCACAAATTTACGAATGTTATTTTTGTTGTCTTAGTTTATTGGTTACCAAAATCTTAATACTAACTAATAGCATAAGCACATGTAAACCCTTCAAATTCTAAAAAATGAATATTATACCTGCTCTTTCGTGCTTCATAATCAATCCAAGCTACCGTTTCTTGCTCATAATCAGACATGGGAATTACTAAGCAATGTTGCTTAAAACTTAATCCTGGTGTTGCAAAAAGTTTGTATAACGATTCTTTAATGCACCAAATTATTGTTAACTTATTTATATAATTTGAAGCGTTTTCATCAAGATAACTAAACTCATAATCAATAAATTTATTGGCAATAATGCTTATTTTACTGCGTTGTTTTTCAATATCAATGCCTATTATGGCATCACTAATGATAACTGCCGAAAAGTTGAACGAATGTGTAATAGAAATGTGTTTCCCATCTTTTAAATACGGTTTGCCATTTTCATCATAATGTAAATCAACATCATCATAACCAAATGTTTTCAATAAACAACGCACACTTAAAAACCCGCATTGGTGCAATTCACTTTTCATACCTAAAACACGCTCTAAACTTTTTGGTTTTAAAGCTACTTCTTCCATTAAAACATCAAAAGACTCCGTAATCTTCCAGATTTTAACAGTAGTTTGTGAATTTGGAGTAATGATTTTATAAAGAGGCATTTAATATTCCAAAAATTATTAGTTATCTTTGCACCGTCTAAAACAAATTAAACATTTTTGTTCAGCAATTTAAACATTTTAAATACGATTCCAAAGATGTTTTCTTATTATAACTAAAGAAAAATAAAAAGTTGATATGAATACAAAAACAATTCCATTTGTTGCACATAAAGTAAAAGATATCTCACTTGCTGATTGGGGACGAAAAGAAATAGAATTAGCCGAAGCTGAAATGCCAGGACTTATGAGCTTGCGTGAAGAATACGGTAACTCACAACCTCTCAAAGGTGCTAGAATTGCTGGATGTTTGCACATGACTATCCAAACAGCAGTTTTAATTGAAACCTTACAAGCATTAGGTGCTGAAGTTACTTGGAGTTCTTGTAACATATTCTCAACACAAGATCAAGCTGCCGCCGCCATTGCTGCCGTAGGCACATCGGTTTATGCTTGGAAAGATATGACCGAAGAAGAATTTGATTGGTGCATTGAACAAACACTTTTCTTTGGTGAAGATAGAAAACCGCTTAACATGATTCTTGATGATGGCGGCGATTTAACTAACATGGTTTTAGACCGCTATCCAGAATTAGTATCAGATATTAAAGGTTTAAGTGAAGAAACCACAACTGGTGTTCACAGACTTTATGAGCGCGTTAAAAAAGGAACATTACCAATGCCTGCCATTAACGTAAACGATTCGGTTACAAAAAGTAAATTCGATAACAAATATGGGTGTAAAGAAAGTGCGGTTGATGCTATTCGTCGTGCTACCGATGTTATGCTAGCTGGTAAACGCGTAATTGTTTGTGGTTATGGCGAT
>JALRJA010000032.1 GCA_023255235.1 Flaviramulus sp. | reverse complement strand
CATCAACATCAAGAGTCTCCTTTGTATTCACTGTAGAACGAGTCAAAAACACATCTTCATTAGACATATCTTTAAATGCTACCAATCTATAATTTTCTGGATGTATACCTTTTCTCATCGCTAAATACTTTTTTTCGTTTCCATTTTTAGAAGTGCAAATTTAAGTTTTTTTTACAACTGTGCAATAATTTTTATTATTTAAATTTTTATTGAAGTTGGCTCCGTTTTTTATATCTTTACTCACTAATCTATAAAACTAAACAAAATTATGGAAAAATCTATTATTAAATCTTTAGCCATTAATTGGGGCTTATATTTAGGCATTGTTTTAGCTTTAGCAACAATATTAGGCTATGTAAACCTAGACTTGTATACAAAATGGTGGTATGGTATAATCTTACTTATACTTATCATTGTTTTTGGTATCATTTCAGCTATGAAATCTAAAACTCTTTTAGGAGGCTTTATAAGTTTTAAAGAAGCCTTTAGCTCTTATTTTATTACTGTAGCTGTAGGTTTGGTTATTAGTACTATAGTGTCAATTATCATTTTTAACTTTATTGACCCAGAAGCGGCCATAACATTAAAAGACAAAATTATGGACACGCAAGTTCAAATGATGAAAAATTTTGGAGCTCCAGAAGAGGTTATTGCTAAATCTGTTGAAGAACTAGAAGCACAAGAAAATATGTTTGCAATTGGGCAAATTTTAAAATCTTTAGCTTTTCAGCTTATAGGTTTCAGTATTGTTGGCTTAATTGTCGCTTTAGTTGTTAAAAAAAATAACCCAGAACAAGCATAATATTAGTATTTTTGACCTTCTAAGGTTTTAAAAACACTTACATGAATATATCAGTAGTCATACCACTACTTAACGAACAAGATTCATTAACAGAACTACATGATTGGATTGCTAATATTATGCAATCCAATCATTTTTCTTATGAAATTATCTTTATTGACGATGGCAGTACAGACAACTCATGGAAAACCATAAGCCAACTATCAAAAAAAGACACCAACGTAAAAGGCATTCGCTTTTTAAAAAATTACGGAAAATCTCAAGCATTACACGCAGGTTTTAAAAATGCAAAAGGCGACGTTATAATCACCATGGATGCCGATTTGCAAGACAACCCAAACGAAATACCAGACCTCTATAACATGATTAAAAATCAAGATTTTGATTTAGTTTCAGGCTGGAAAAAGAAACGCTACGATTCTGTAATAACCAAAAATCTACCATCAAAACTATTTAATTGGGCAGCAAGAAAAACATCAGGCGTAAAATTACACGACTTCAATTGCGGGCTAAAAGCCTATCATAAAAATGTAGTAAAAAACATCGATGTTCAAGGCGAAATGCACCGGTATATACCTGTACTTTCAAAAAATGCCGGTTTCACAAAAATTGGCGAAAAAGTAGTACAACATCAAGCCAGAAAATATGGACAAACAAAATTTGGGATAAATCGCTTTCTTCACGGTTTCCTCGATTTAATTACCATTTGGTTTCTATCTCGTTTTGGCAAACGCCCCATGCACCTATTTGGTGCCTTAGGTGTTATTATGTTTTCAATAGGGCTAGCCTTCGCCATATACTTAGGGGTTAACAAACTATTTTTTAACCCAACAGGAAGACTCATAACACAACGCCCACAATTCTATATTGCACTTACCACCATGATTATTGGCACACAATTTTTTGTAGCCGGCTTTCTAGGCGAAATCATTTTAAGAAACAGGCAAGACAAAACACGTTATTTAATAAAAGACCAATTAAATATTAATTAGGGCGTTACCACAAGGGTCGGGTTTTTCGCTATATCTTTTGGTTAAAAAAACCAAAAGGATGCCGCTTCAACCCCTAACGCAAAAAGCAAAATCAACATAAATAAAATCAAAACACAACTTTTTAAAAAAATATTCCTTCACAATTAGTACTTTTGCAATCTATTCCTTTTAATACATTATGATATATATTGAACCCAAAATTTTAGAACGAATTAACACATGGCTAACACCAACTTTTGATAGTCAAACACAAACTACAATTAAAGAAAGCATAGCCAACAACCCAAAAGACATACAAGAAAGTTTCTATAAAGATTTAGAATTTGGAACAGGTGGTATGCGAGGCATTATGGGTGTAGGCACCAACAGAATAAACAAATACACATTAGGAAAAAGCACGCAAGGTTTAAGCAATTATTTACATAAACAATTCCCAAACCAAACCCCAAAAGCCGTTATAGCCTATGATTGCAGACACAATAGCAAAACCCTTGCAAAAGTAGTGGCAAATGTATTTTCGGCAAACGGTATAGCAGTATATCTTTTTGAAGACTTAAGACCAACACCAGAATTATCGTTTGCAGTAAAACAACTAAACTGCCATTGCGGCATAGTTTTAACAGCATCACACAATCCGCCAGAATACAATGGCTATAAAGTATATTGGCAAGACGGTGGGCAATTAGTACCACCACAAGACCAAGAAATTATCAATGAAATTAACCAAGTAAATTATTCCAACATAAAATTTCAAGCAAACAATAATTTAATCCAATATATAGGCAAAGATATAGATGATATATTTATAAATGCTTCCATTAAAAACGGATGCGTTGGTGCTACACAAAAAGCAAAAGATAACCTATCTATTGTATTCACATCACTACACGGAACATCAATTACCACCGTTCCAGAAACTTTAAAAAGAGCAGGATATAACAATGTCCATATTGTAAAAGAACAAGAAGAACCAAACGGTGATTTTCCAACAGTAGCTTCACCAAACCCAGAAGAACCGGCAGCTTTAAAACTAGCCTTAGATTTAGCCAAAAAAGTACATGCAGACATTGTTATAGGTACAGACCCAGACTGCGACAGACTAGGCGTTGCCGTTAGAAATTCAAACAATGAATTTCAACTCCTTAACGGAAACCAAACCATGGTCATGATGACCAATTTTCTTCTAAAAAAATGGAAATCAGAAAATAAAATAAAAGGCAATCAATTTATAGCATCAACCATAGTTTCAACACCTATGCTCATACAATTAGCAAAATCATATGGTGTTGATATTAAAATTGTTCTAACTGGTTTTAAATGGATTGCAAAACTCATAAAAGATTACCCAAACTTAGATTTTATAGGTGGTGGTGAAGAAAGTTTTGGTTTTATGGTAGGCGATTTTGTACGCGATAAAGATGCCGTAACAGCTACCCTATTAGCTTGCGAAATATCAGCTATTTCAAAATCTAACGGAAGTTCTTTCTATCAAGACCTTTTAAAACTATAC
>JALRJA010000027.1 GCA_023255235.1 Flaviramulus sp. | reverse complement strand
GGAATAGCAATACCACCTGTAGAGTTTACACCATCTACTACTACTCTAAAATGAGCTTCTTCTATAGCTTTTACATTTACTAAATCTAAATCCAATACTTCAATAATATGTAAATCTATGTAGGCTTTGTTTTTAGTTATTTTTCCTAAGCTATCTATATCGGCAAAATGCATGTTGTCACTTTCGGCAATATCTAAAATTTTAGTTCCTTGAATTGCATCTAAAAACTCTCCTTTTTCGTTTAAAAGCTTTAAAGCGTTCCATTGTTTTGGGTTATGACTAGCTGTTATAATAATACCGCCATCGGCATGCTCTAAAGACACTGCAACCTCAACGGTAGGTGTGGTAGATAACCCAACATCAACCACATGAATTCCTAAACCAACCAAGGTATTCATCACTAAATTTTGTATCATTTGCCCAGACATACGGGCGTCTCTACCTATTACTACTTTATAATGCTCTTTTTGGCGTTGTTGTTTTAACCAAACACCATAGGCAGCGGCAAATTTTACAGCATCAATAGGTGTTAAATTGTCACCTACTTGTCCACCAATAGTTCCTCTTATTCCAGAGATTGATTTTATGAGTGTCATACAGAATTTTAAAAATAATACACAAATATACTATTTCAAAATCGGATTTCTTAAAACGAAATTCGTAATTTTCACAAATGAATTACTTAGCTCATATTTATCTATCTGGTAAAAACAACTTAGTTACTATTGGCAATTTTATGGCAGATGATATTAAAGGTAAAAGTTATAAAAAATATCCTAAAGATATTCAAACGGGTATTTTACTTCACAGGCATATAGACACCTATACAGATGCCCACAAAATAGTTAGAAAAAGCACCAAACGACTTCATGAAAAATACGGTCATTATTCTGGTATTATTGTTGACATTTTGTATGATCATTTTTTAGCTAAAAACTGGAAAAAATATAGTGAAATACCATTAAAAAAATATGTGGAGTCTTTCTATGATTCATTAGATAATCATGTTGATTTTTTACCACTTAGAATTCAAAAAATGATACCCTATATGATTGCCGATAATTGGTTACTAAATTATGCTTCAATAGATGGTATATCAAGAGTTTTAAATGGTATGAATAGACGTACCAAAAACCGTTCTGGAATGCATGAAGCTATTTATGAATTAGAATTATTTTACGAAGAATTTGAAAATGAATTCACCCTCTTTTTTGATGAATTAATGGCTTTTTCAAAAAACAAGTTACAAGAACTAAATACGCTATAAAAATATGCAGAAACAAACTTATTTAGTGTTGTTTTTATTCTTTTTTATTGGTTGTAAAAAACCAACTCAAACAGTTCTAAAAAAAGAATCTTACCAAGGTTTAATTACCAAAAATGCTATGGTAGTATCAGCACGCATAGAAGCTTCCAAAATTGGTAGCACTATTATGAAAAAAGGTGGTAATGCCTTTGATGCCATGGTAGCAACCGAACTGGCTTTAGCTGTTGCCTATCCATTTGCTGGCAATTTAGGTGGTGGTGGTTTTATGGTTTATCGTAAAGCAAATGGCGAAATAGGGAGTATAGATTACAGAGAAAAAGCACCTTTGGCTTCAACTAAAAACATGTTTTTAAATTCAAATAATGACATTATTCCTGAGAAAAGCACACTTGGTGCTATGGCAATAGGTGTTCCTGGAACAATAGCTGGTGTATTTGCAGTTCATGAAAAACTTGGGTCGCTTCCTATTAAAGAACTACTCACGCCTGTTATTGAATTGGCATACAAAGGCGTTGTTGTTACTAAAAAACAAGAAGAGCGAATTAAATTTTACCAGCCTTTGTTTCGTAAAGCGAATAAAGACTCTATTATTTTTGATAAGCAATGGAAAGCAAATGACACTATAAAATATCCGGCACTTGCCAAAACTTTAGAGCGTATTTTAAAAAATGGGCGTGATGAGTTTTACAAAGGCTTAACAGCAAAATTATTAGTTAAATTTATACAAGAAAATGGTGGTATTATAACAGAAGACGATTTATCAAAATACCAAGCTGTATGGCGTACACCTATTTCGTTTACTTATGATGATTTAAAAATTATATCCATGCCACCGCCTTCTAGTGGTGGCGTTTGTTTAGCACAAATTATGAAAATGATTGAACCTTATGAGCTTGATGCTTATGGGCATAATTCAACAAAAAGTATACAAGTAATAACAGAAGCAGAAAGACGTGCCTATGCCGATAGAAGTTATTATTTAGGAGACCCAGATTTTGTTAAAATGCCTATTAAAACGCTTATAAGTGAAGCGTATTTAAATAAGCGTATGTCTAATTTTTCATTTGAAAAAGCAAGCTTATCAAGCGATGTAACACATGGAAATATTCAAATTATAGAAAGTGATGAAACTACCCACTACTCTATTGTTGACCAATTTGGAAATGCTATTTCGGCA
This sequence comes from Flaviramulus sp., assembly GCA_023255235.1. GTDB lineage: Bacteria > Bacteroidota > Bacteroidia > Flavobacteriales > Flavobacteriaceae > JALRJA01. The sequence goes on along the minus strand of JALRJA010000027.1, from coordinate 754 downwards.
ACTACAACGCTAAATGGTGCTTATGGCTCAAAACTATATTGCTCTGAGCTTGGGTTCTTTTTAAATAATGAAATGGACGACTTTAGCAGCAAGCCTGGTGTTCCAAACATGTTTGGGTTAATTGGTGCAGAAGCCAATAGCATTGCTCCAGAAAAACGTATGTTAAGCTCCATGACACCAACCATAGTAGAAAAAAATAACGCCCTATACATGACTGTTGGAACTCCCGGTGGTTCTACAATTATTACTTCTGTTTTGCAAACTATTTTAAATGTTCATGAGTTTAAAATGGGTATGCAAGAGGCTGTCAATGCACCTAGATTTCATCATCAATGGTTACCAGATGAAATTAGAATAGAACCAAAAGTATTTGATAAACTGGTTATCAATCAGCTTAAAAAACGAGGATATTACATTAATGAAAAAGACTCACCTATTATTGGCAAAGTAGATGGCATACTGGTTTTAAAAGATAAATCTTATGAAGGTGGAGCAGACAAAAGAGGAGATGATGCAGCAGTTGGGTTTTAATACCTTTTAAAAAATCTACAATAAAACTCCTTTCGTTTTTAATATCAAAAAACGTAACTTCGCAGTTTTGCCAATTTATGAAGCAATTTGATAATTTTATTGAAGTAAAAGGAGCACGCGTACACAATTTAAAAAATATTGATGTGTCTATTCCTAGAGAGCAGTTGGTTGTAATTAAAATTACTCCATTACGACCTTGTGTACCATAAAGTGTAGCAGCTGC
>JALRJA010000018.1 GCA_023255235.1 Flaviramulus sp. | reverse complement strand
CTGTACCAGGCGTTACAGTATATGAAGAAGATGGTTTTGGTTTAAGACCCAATATTAGTTTACGTGGTACTTCTCCTGAGCGTAGTGCCAAAATTGCACTTATGGAAGACGGTATTTTAATTGCTCCGGCACCATATAGTGCACCTGCTGCCTATTATTTTCCTTCGGTTGCTAGAATGCAAGCTGTTGAAATTTTAAAAGGCAGTAGCCAAATTCAATACGGTCCATTTACTACAGGTGGTGCTATTAACTTGGTAAGTACAGAAATACCAAAAACGTTTCAAGCTGCTATAAAAGCTCGATATGGTAGTTTTCAAACTGGTCAACTTCATGCGAAATTAGGTGATACCAAAACAAACTTTGGCTATTCGGTTGAATTTTTAAACTTTAATTCAAACGGTTTTAAAAACTTGCCCGATAACACTCATACTGGTTTTGATAAAAACGAGGTACTTGCAAAATTTAAACTACTTTTAAATTCTAATGATAACATTAAGCAAGCTGTAAACTTTAAATTTCAATATGCAGATGAGGTTTCAAACGAAACCTATTTAGGACTAACTCAAAACGACTTTGTTACCAATCCTTTTAACAGATATGCGAGTTCTCAGAATGATAAAATGACCAACAACCATATTCAGTTTACTGTAAGTCATGAATTAGAATTTTTAGAAAAAATTAGAATCACAACAGATGCCTATTACAACGGATTCTCAAGAAATTGGTACAAACTTAATGATGTTGTTTTTAATGATAATAAAGTGGGTATTTCTGCCATTTTAGATAATCCTGAAACATATATAAATCATTTTGAAATTATAAACGGTCGTGCAAATTCTAGTGCAGATGCCCTTATTTTAAAGGCTAATAACAGAACATACACATCTAAAGGAATACAAACAAAATTTGACTTTCATTGGTCTGGAGAGAATGTATTTCATGATTTGGAATTCAATTTTAGATACCATTATGATGATGAAGACAGATACCAATGGCAAGATGGTTATGAAATTATTGATGCCGTCATGAAACTTACATCAAATGGTGCACCCGGAAGTGATGCAAACAGAATAAGTAGTGCAAAAGCCCTTGCTACATCTTTACTTTATAAGCTAAAATACAATGAGTTAACACTTACTCCGGGCATTCGCTATGAAAACATAACTCTTCAAAGAGACGATTTTGGTACAAACGATTCTTCTAGATCTGGCTCTAATCTCTCAAAAAGGGAAAACAAAGTAGCTATTTTTATACCCGGAATTGGTTTTAATTATAAGTTTAACCCTTCTGCTTCATTATATGGCGGTGTTCACAAAGGATTTTCACCTCCGGGAAATTTACCTAATCAAAAATCTGAAGAAAGTATTAATTATGAACTTGGCTCACGTTTTAATTATAAAGGTATAAGAGGCGATTTTGTGGCATTTTACAATCACTACAGTAACCTATTAGGTAGTGATTTGGCTGCTACTGGCGGAACAGGTTCGTTAGATCAATTTAATGCTGGCAAAGTAGCTGTTAAAGGTTTTGAATGTCTTTTAAACTATGAATTTCTTAAACAAGACAACGCTTTTAAACTGCCTATAACTTTTGGTTATACTTTTACAGATACCCAATTTTTAAACAGTTTTGGTAGCGATGAGGATTTGTGGGGAGAAGTTTTAAAAGGTGATGAATTACCATATATTGCTAAACACCAGTTTAATACATCTATTTCATTAGAACACAAGTTGTTTGAAATACATTTAAACGGACGCTATAATGGTGCCTTTAGAACTACCGCCGGAACCGACAAAATTACTCAAGAAAATGGCATAACTTCAAACTTTATTTTAGACTTTTCGGGTAAATACCATTTAAATAAAAATATAAGTCTAACTGCTAATGTTATCAACCTACTTAATAAAACCTATGTTGTTTCTAGAGTTCCATCAGGTTTAAGACCTGGGCATCCTTTTGGTATTTATACTGGTTTAGAATTTAAATTTTAATACCTCAAAACAGCTGTAAGAAGTTTGGATTTTTTATCCGTTATTTGCATAAAAAATAGCTTTGAATTACCTAACCGTTGAAAACATATCAAAATCTTATGGTGCGTTATGCCTTTTTGAAAACCTTTCATTTAGCATACACAAAGACCAAAAAATAGCATTTATAGCAAAAAATGGCACAGGTAAAACATCTATTTTAAATATTTTATCTGGAGATGATTTACCAGATACAGGAAGTGTTATTTACAGAAAAGATATTACCGTATCATTCTTATCACAAGACCCTAAATTTGATACCAGTTTAACGGTTGAAGAAACCATTTTTGCTAGTGATAATCCCATCTTAAAAATTATCTCAAACTATGAAAAAGCACTTTTAAATTCTAATAATACCGATGCTTACCAAAAAGCGTTTGAAGCTATGGAAAGTAATCAAGCTTGGGATTTTGAAACCCTATACAAGCAAATACTTTTTAAACTTAAACTAGAAGACTTAAACCAAAAAGTTAGCACACTCTCAGGTGGTCAAAAAAAGCGTTTGGCACTTGCCAATGCCTTAATAAATAAACCCGATTTACTCATACTAGATGAACCTACAAATCATTTAGACTTAGAGATGATTGAGTGGCTCGAATCTTTTTTTGCAAGAGAAAACATTACTCTTTTTATGGTTACCCACGATCGCTATTTTTTAGAACGTGTTTGCAACGATATTATAGAGCTTGATGAAGGAAAACTATATAGCTACAAAGGAAACTATTCATATTACTTAGAGAAAAAAGAGGCTAGAATAGAACGCGAAGCGGTAGAAACCGGTAAAGCTAAACAACTTTTTAAAAAGGAATTAGAATGGATGCGAAGGCAACCCAAAGCACGTACAACAAAATCAAAATCTAGAATTAATGATTTTGCCGATATAAAACATCGTGCAAGCGAGCGTAGAAATATGCACGAAGTGCAACTAGAGCTTAACATGGAACGCTTAGGAAGTAAAATTATAGAATTTCATAAAGTATCTAAAGCTTTTAATGATAAAACCATTCTTGATGCCTTTAACTATACTTTTAAAAAAGGCGAACGCATTGGTATAATTGGTAAAAATGGCACAGGAAAAACCACTTTTTTAAATATTTTAACACAAACCAATAAACCAGATTCTGGAAAAGTGGTAAAAGGCGATACCGTAAAATTTGGGTATTACACACAACATGGTATAACTATAAAACCTGGTCAAAAAGTTATTGATGTTATTAGAGAATTTGGCGATTATATTCCGCTTAAAAAAGGGCATCAAATTAGTGCCCAACAGCTTTTAGAACGTTTTTTATTTAGCAGAAAAAAGCAATACGATTTTGTTGAAAAACTTAGTGGTGGCGAACGAAAACGCTTGTATTTATGTACTGTTTTAATTCAAAATCCAAATTTTTTAATTCTAGATGAACCAACTAATGATTTAGATATTGTTACGCTTCAGGTTTTAGAAAGTTTTCTGTTAGATTTCCCCGGATGCATACTTGTTGTATCGCATGATCGGTATTTTATGGACAAAATAGTAGATCACCTCTTTGTTTTTAAAGGCGACGGTATTATTGAAGATTTTCCGGGTAATTATTCAGATTATAGAGTTTATGAAGATAGCCAACCTATTATTACAAATACAACCGAAGATAAAAAAGATAATTCGGCCGTTAAACTAAATAAAGAATCAAAACTATCTTATAACGAAGAAAAAGAACTAAAAAATATTGAAAGCAAACTCAAATCTTTAGCTTTTGATAAAAAAGAATTAGAAAATAAATTTCATAATACCTCGCTTTCACAAGAAGAGATAACCAAACTCTCTGATGAACTACAAAACATCATTAGCATTATTGAAGCTAAAGAAGAACGTTGGTTTGAGTTATGTTCAAAACTTGAAGAATAGACTCCTTAAAATAAGTCATGCTTTATCAAATTTTGCAATATATAAAACACCTTTTAAACTCTAAAAACCAACATGGTGTGCACTCCCCTTTTGTATATAATCTCGTTACTAAATGTTTTTATCAAAAAACACATCATCAATTGGGTTTAATAACAGGTGTAAATAGCAAAAGTGCTAAACTATTATATCGCGTTTTAAATTACTGCAAGCCTGAGCATATTTTAGAAATTGGGCATTTTTCAAGCATAAATTCTGTTGCTATGAGTATAGAGAACCCAAAAACTAATATTACATACCTTAATAACAGTACTAAAGTTGTTGAATTCTTAAAAACCCATTTTGAAAAAATTGGTGTTGTTAACCCAAATTTTAACGATAACATTAAAAAATTTAAACCAAGTGAATTTGATATTGTTTTATTTAATTTAAATAACGAAATAGAACCATATTTGCATTGTTTTGAAGCTTTATTACCAGCTACACATAACAATACTATTTTTATTTTTAATGCAATACATAGCAGTAAAAAAATGAGCAAAATATGGAATAGCATTAAGCAACACCCAAAAATAACCGTTTCTATAGATACCTATTTTTTAGGATTTGCTTTCATTAGAAAAGAACAGGCTAAAGAGCATTTTACTATTAGAGTTTAATAGCTAGAGTTTCTTACAAAATTTTAACAATCTTTATAAATAAAACGGTGAGAACAGTAACCATTTAGAGTAATTTAATTGATTATCAGAACATTGCTAATAACGAGCAAAAAATCACAATAATTACCATATTGGTAACTTTTTTCATATATTTGCATGAAACAATTATAATGTGAGAGTAATTGCAAAGCGAACCTTACGAGATTTTTGGGAAAAACACACCGATTGTAAAGAACAATTAAAATCGTGGTATAGAGAAACAGAAAAATCGCAATGGCATACCATAAACGAATTAAAAAGAGAATATCCTAAGGCAAGCATTTTAAAAAACAACCGAATTGTTTACAATATCAAAGGAAATAATTATAGGTTGATTGTGAAGTTTAATTTTGAATTTCAAATTTGTTGGATAAGGTTTATTGGAACTCACGCTGAATACAACACAATTGACGCAAATAATATCTGAATTATGAATATTACACCTATTAGAAACGAAAAAGATTATCAAAAAGCACTCGAAAGACTTGAGACCATTTTTGACTCAAAAAAAGGAACTGAACTTGGAGACGAACTTGAAATACTTTCTATCTTGATTGACCGATTTGAAAACGAAAATTTTCCTATTGGAATGCCCGACCCTATTGAAGCCATTAAATTTAGAATGGAACAAATGGGAATGAAACAAAAAGATTTGGCTGAAGTAGTTGGTTTTAAAAGTAGAGTTAGTGAAATTTTGAATAAAAAACGTAAACTGACTATAGATATGATTAGAAAACTCAACACAGCTCTTCATATTCCTACTGAAGTATTAATTCAGGATTATTAAATAAAAAGAGTCAATGGCTAACAATGCTAAACACAATAACTACTTATTTTTTTTAGTTTTTAACTTTTAACTTCGCAATATGAAGATTTATACTAAAACAGGTGATACAGGTACTACTGCTTTATTTGGTGGTACACGTGTGCCAAAACATCATATACGTATTGATAGTTATGGTACAGTTGATGAGCTAAACTCGTATTTAGGTTTAATTCGTGACCAAAACATAAATGCAAACTATAAAAATAGCCTTATTGCTATTCAAGAAAACTTGTTTACTGTTGGTGCTGTTTTAGCTACCGATCCTAAAAAAGCCATTTTAAAAAATGGTAAACAACGTCTTAATATTAATACCATTACCGAAAATAATATAGGCTATTTAGAAAACCAAATAGATGTCATGAATGAAACCTTGCCTGCTATGACACATTTTGTGTTGCCTGGTGGTCATCAAGCTGTGTCATTGTGTCATATAGCACGCTGTGTTTGCAGAAGGGCTGAACGTTTAGCATCTGCTCTTAATGATTTTGAGCCTATTGAAGCTAATACTCTAATATATTTAAACCGTCTTTCTGACTATCTTTTTGTATTGGCACGAAAGTTGTCTTATGACTTAAAAGCAAAAGAAATTAAGTGGATTCCTGAGAAAAAATAAATTGCTATTGATTTATTATAATACTCTGCAAAATTTAAAAATTTCTTTGATTTAAAGCTGTTTTTTATTGGAAACTGTTTTTGCGTTAGGGATTGTAGCAAGCTACCATGTAGCGCGAAAAGCCCGACCTTATATCATTAAAGGATATAAGGTAACGCCCAAATATAAACCACTAATAAATGGCTATAATTATTAACTGGGCAACAGTAAATTTTGCGTGTTTAAAAAACAACTGCAAACGTTCTTAAAATTTATGATTAAATATTTCATTTTTTTCTTGCATGTTTGAACTAAAAATTTATTTTTGCAAAAAAATTAACGCATAAAGAAATGTATTGGACTTTAGAATTAGCATCGTATTTAAGTGATGCACCGTGGCCAGCAACAAAAGACGAACTTATAGATTATGCTATAAGAACAGGAGCTCCTTTGGAGGTTGTTGAGAATTTACAATCAATTGAAGATGAAGGAGATTCTTATGATTCAATTGAAGAAATTTGGTCTGACTATCCAACAGATGAAGACTATCTTTGGAATGAAGATGAATATTAAATAAAAGTAGAAAAATAGAAAAAAAGTCTCGTTTTGAGGCTTTTTTTTATCGCATTATTTATATAACATAATTACATAATGTATCTTTGAGTACTTTTAGATACAAAACAATATAATAAACAAACACGTGTTACGCTTTAAAAAATGACGTAACCATAAAACATACACACATGAGTTTTTTAAATTCTGTTCTTAAAGTATTTGTTGGAGATAAATCGAAGCAAGATGTTAAAGCTATTACACCTATAGTTGATAAAATTAAAGCATTTGAAAAAGATTTAGAGGCTTTATCACACGATGAATTAAGACATAAAACAATTGCCTTTAAAGCTAAAATAGCCGAAGCTAATAAACCTATTCAAAAACACATTGCTCAGCTTTTAGAAGATGCCAATAACACCGAAGATATTGATGTTCGCGAAGGTATATATGAGCAAATTGATAAACTAAACGACGATGCTTACAACATTACTGAAGAAACTTTAAATGACATTTTACCCGAAGCCTTTGCTGTTATAAAAGAAACTGCAAAACGCTTTGTTAATAATACTTCTATTACTGTTACTGCCAATGAGTTTGAC
>JALRJA010000425.1 GCA_023255235.1 Flaviramulus sp. | reverse complement strand
CCAATACATATAGGCTAATGATGATTTTGTTCCTGCTCCGTCTGCGTGCATGATTAGGCAGTAATCGTCGTTATTTGTTAGATAGTCTGGTACTATTTTGCAGAATGCTTTTGGGAATAACCCTTTATCTATATTTTTTATGGCTTGGTGTACATCTTCTTTTGATGCTGAAACGCCTCTTTGTGCATAGCGTTTTGAAACTTCTTGACTCATTGGTGTTGTATTGTGGTGCAAAGTAAAGGAATATTTTAAGATTTATTGTTTTTAATTAAAATATGATACTGCACAGGGTTTTTTAAACCTTGTGAATTATATGGTTTTGTTATTTGGTTTGTATTGGTTGCGTTAGGGATAGTAGTGAAAATCCTTTTTTATGGCTATTTTGTTGGTTCTATTTGGTTTTGTACTGATGCCATAAAAAAGATTGCAACGTATAGCCCGACCCCAATTTATTGGGGTAACGCCCTGAGTTTAATTATCTGGTAAATAATAATTCTCTGTATTTTGTTAGTGGCCATAGTTCATCATCTACTAAGAGTTCTAGTTTGTCGCAATGGTAGCGAATTTCATTGAAAAATGGTTTTACTTTGTTGCAATATGCGTCTGCCTTTTTCTGTATATCTGTTATGGCATTTGCTTTTTTGCGTTGGTCTATCATGCTGGTTACTTTGGCGTTTATGGCTTCTATGTGCCTTGAAATGTCTTCTATTAAATTAATTTGTTCTTTGGATACTGTGCTGAATTTTTTTTCAAAAATTTCTTTTAGTCCTTTTACGTTTTCTATTAAAATGTTTTGGTATTTTACTGCTGTTGGTACTATGTGGTTTCTTGCTATGTCGCCTAATACACGACTTTCTATTTGAATATGCATGATGTATGCTTCTACTTCTATTTCAAAACGGGCTTGGGTTTCAACTTTACTCATTACTTGCATTTCTTCAAATAAGGCAATGGTTTCTTTAGAAATTCTGGCTTTTAGGGCTTCGGGTGTTGTTTTGTGATTGCTTAAGCCTCGCTTTTTGGCTTCTTCTTCCCATTCTTTTCCGTAGCCGTTTCCTTCAAATAGTATGTTTCGGCAGGATTTTATGTATTCTCTTAATACGTTGAAAATGGCTTCGTCTTTTTTTAAGTCTTTCTTGTCTATTAAATTATCTACCTCTGCTTTAAAGTCTTTTAATTGTTTTGCTACAATGGTGTTTAAGACTGTCATGGGGTTTCCGCAATTTGCTGTTGAGCCAACTGCTCTAAATTCAAATTTGTTTCCGGTAAATGCAAAAGGCGATGTTCTGTTTCTATCTGTATTATCTAGTAAAACATCTGGTATTTTACCAACTACGTTTAGTTTTAATTCGGTTTTTTCTTCTGGTGATAATTTTCCTTTGGTAACGCCTTCTAGTTCTTCTAAAACTTTGGTTAATTGTTCGCCTATAAATACTGAAATAATTGCTGGTGGTGCTTCGTTAGCTCCTAGCCTGTGGTCATTACTGGCAGATGCTATGGCTGCTCTTAGAAGTGCTTCGTGTTTATAAACGGCTTTAATTGTATTGACAAAAAAAGTTAAAAATTGAAGATTGCTCATTGGTGTTTTTCCTGGAGCTAATAAATTAACTCCTGTGTCTGTTGATAACGACCAGTTGTTGTGTTTACCAGAACCATTGATGCCTGCAAAAGGTTTTTCGTGTAGTAGTACTTTAAAATTATGGCGTGAGGCTACTCTACCCATAATATCCATAAGTAGGGAATTGTGGTCAACAGCTAAGTTTGCTTCTTCAAAAATTGGGGCTAATTCAAATTGGTTTGGTGCTACTTCGTTATGTCTGGTTTTTACGGGAATTCCTAATAGCATACATTCTATTTCTAGGTCTTTCATAAAATTTAATGCTCTGGTAGGTATAGAGCCAAAATAGTGATCGTCTAGTTGTTGTCCCTTGGCAGAGGTGTGCCCTAATAAAGTGCGTCCTGTTAAGGTAATGTCTGGTCTGCTAGCAACTAATAGTTTGTCTATTAAAAAATATTCTTGCTCCCAGCCTAATGAAGCTGTTACTTTTTTTACGTTTTTATCAAAATATTTGCAAACGTCTGTGGCTGCATCATCAATGGCATTTAAGGCTCTCAGTAAAGGTGTTTTATAATCTAAAGCCTCACCTGTATAGGCTACAAAAATAGTTGGGATACATAGCGTTGTTCCGTAAATAAATGCTGGAGAAGTAGGGTCCCAAGCGGTATATCCTCTTGCTTCAAAGGTATTTCTTATTCCGCCGTTTGGAAAGCTAGAAGCATCAGGTTCTTGTTGTACTAGTTGTGTTCCTCCAAATTTTTCAATAGCCATTCCGTTGCCAATTGTTTCAAAAAAAGCATCGTGTTTTTCGGCAGTTGCACCTGTTAATGGTTGAAACCAGTGTGTGTAATGAGTAACCCCTTTTGAGAGTGCCCAATCTTTCATTGAAGAGGCTACTTGGTCTGCCATTGTTCGATCCATTTTTTTACCCAATTGTATGGCATTCATAACACTCAAAAACGCGTCTTTGGTTAAGTATTGACGCATGGTGTTTTCATTGAAAACATGTTTGCCAAAAATTTCAGATCTACGATCTTTCTCTTGATAATTAACCGTTTTATAACTTAACGATTTTTTAACAGCATGAAATCTTAGTGTTGCCATTTTGTATTGATTTAATTTAACTGTAAAAATAAAACAAAAATAGCAACCTAAAGTGATAAAATTTTAGAAACACTAAAATATTCTTATTAACAATTTTTCAATATTTAATTAAAAAATAATGGTTTTTTTAAAATATGCCCACAAAAAATAGGGGATAAATAAAAATAACTACATGTTAAATAAAACCACCCCCTAAAATTTAAAGTGTATTAGGAAAAATTTATATTTGTTGTCATATAATTAATTTCATATTTATTAAATCATTTATTATGGCTAAAATTAAATTAGAATACATTTGGTTAGATGGGTACTTTCCAACTCAAAACATGAGAAGTAAAACCAAAGTAGAAGAACATGAAAATTTTAAAGGGACGTTAGAAGAATTAGGAAATTGGTCTTTTGATGGATCTTCAACGCGTCAAGCAGAAGGTGGATCTTCAGATTGTATTTTAAAGCCTGTGGCTATCTTTCCAGATCCTGAGCGTCATAACGGGTATTTAGTAATGACTGAAGTTTTAAATCCAGACGGTACACCTCATGTATCAAATGGTAGAGCAACTATTGATGATGATGACAATGATTTTTGGTTTGGTTTTGAACAAGAGTATTTCATCATGGATACGGCAACACAACTACCATTAGGTTTCCCTGTTGGTGGTTATCCTGCTCCACAAGGGTTGTACTACTGCTCTGTGGGCGGAAAAAATACCCATGGTAGAGATTTAGTTGAAGAGCATGCCGATTTATGTATTGCTGCTGGCTTAAACTTTGAAGGTATTAACCAAGAGGTTGCTTGTGGGCAATGGGAATTTCAACTTTTTGCTAAAGGAGCCAAATTGGCTGGTGATGAATTATGGGTTGCTAGATATTTATTAGATAGATTAACCGAAAAATATGGGTACTATATTGAATACCACCCTAAACCATTAGGTAAAGACATGGACTGGAATGGTTCTGGTATGCATGCAAACTTTTCTAACTCTACATTAAGAAGTGCCGGAGATAAAGCTACTTACGAGAAAATTTGTGAAGCTTTTAGACCTGTAGTAAAAGAACATATTGCTGTTTATGGTGAGTTTAATGACCAACGTTTAACTGGTTTACATGAAACGGCTTCTATTAATGATTTCTCTTATGGCGTATCAGATCGTGGAGCGTCTATTCGTATTCCAATAGCAACTGTAGAAAAAGGCTGGAAAGGCTGGCTAGAAGATAGAAGACCTGCTTCAAACGGCGATCCATACAAAATTGCTGGACGTATTATTAAAACCGTTAAATCGGCTAAAATATAATAATCACATTTGGTTTTTATTTAAACAAAAAGCACTTGCTAAATATAGCAAGTGCTTTTTGTTTTTAACTAAATCTATTTTATTAAAGGTGTTTTAATGAATAGTATTTGCGATTTAAAAAATTTGGTTTAAATTTTTCCTTTTGTAAAAACTATAAACATAAATACGCCATAGGCAATAACTAAAAAGAAACCTTTTATTCTGTTAATTTGCATTTTGTTTGGTAAAACAATTAAGGGTAATAATATGACTGCAAAACCAAGCATCCAAAAGATATCGCTTGATAGTATTTGAGGTTCTGTTACTGGTATGGGTTTTATAATAGCTGTTAAGCCTAAAACAGAGCCTATATTAAATATATTTGAACCTATTAAATTTCCTAATGAAATAGCTTTTTCTTGTTTGGCAGCAGCAATTACTGATGCTGCCAATTCTGGTACGCTGGTTCCAACGGCTATTAACGATACACCTATTACGGCTTCACTAACGCCTATAGCTCGGGCTATATTTTGTGAGCCTTCTACTAGCCACTGGCTACCAAAATATAAGGCAAATGCACCTATGAGCAACCATAATACAATTTTAAAATTGGATACTATAGCTAATGTTTCATCTACATCGTCAATAGAGGTATCTTGTTTAACACTTTTTATTAATATGAATAGGAAAATTATTAGTGCGGAAAATAAAATTACACCTTCTATGGTGCTTAATAGATTGTCGTTTTTTAGTGTGTAATATAAAACTAATGAAAATAGCATCATTACTGGCCAATTGAGTTTGTAGAACGATTGGTCTACCATTATGGGTGTTACCATGGCTGTGATACCCAACACCAATGCTATGTTTGCTATATTAGACCCCACCACATTGTTTATGGCTATGGCTGGCGACCCTGTTAGGGCTGCTTGTAAACTAACCAATAATTCGGGAGCTGAGGTTGCAAACGATACTACCGTCATGCCTATAACCATTTTAGATATTTTAAACTTAAATGATAAGGCTACTGATGCTCGTACTAAAAACTCGCCTCCTACTACTAATAATAGGAATCCTAATATAACCCAAAGTAAACTCATATACTCTTTTTTACGAAGATAGTATTTTGAAGTTACGATTTACGATTTGGGAGTTATGATTTACGATTTGGGAGTTACGATTTACGATTTGGGAGTTACGATTTTTGATTTTTGAGTTACGAGTTACGATTTTACATTCGTAATTCTGAATTCGTAATTCTGAAATTGAGTTACGATTTTTGATTTTACATTCGTAATTCTGAATTCGTAATTCTGAATTCGTAATTCTGAAATTGAGTTACGATTTTTGAGTTACGAGTTACGATTTTACATTCGTAATTCTGAATTCGTAATTCTGAAATTGAGTTACGATTTTTGATTTTACA
>JALRJA010000384.1 GCA_023255235.1 Flaviramulus sp. | reverse complement strand
AAAAAGGAATTACAGATAATAGCAAAATAAATGTATCTATAAACTCAAATTTCTCAGTCATTTCAAATAGAGAATATCCAAATTATCAATATGCATATGGTAGTGGTGCCTCTGGTAGGTTAGCCCGTAATACAGGAGATATTGATCCTATAACAGGCTTACCAACTATTGGACAACATGTAAGAGCTTATGGAATGCCCTTTGCAGGACAAGAAGTTATTGGTTTTAATGGGGAACAAACTATTTACCAGCCATACACTAAAAATGTTAAAGAACTTTATAAAAGAGGGTCTGTGCTCACTAATAATATAGCGGTTTCTAAAGGAAATGAACAAGGCTCTGTACGATTTGCTTATAACAATACTATTAGCGATCATGTTATGGAAAGGCAGGAACAACAACTAAGAAATAATTTTACCCTTAGAATTTCTCAAAATTTATCAAGTAAGCTTAAAACAAATATGAGTGTTTTATACACTAATTTGAAAGTAAACAATAGATTATATCAAAATGGTAGTGAGAGAAACCCTGCTAATAATTACATGTTCATGAGGCCTGATATGTTTGAAGGAAATTTGCTTCCATACAAAGATTTAAACAACAATGCTTTAACCTACAATGGCCCTTTTAATAACCCTTATTGGAATTTACATGAAAACTCTAACCAAGATGAATCAAACAATTTGGTAGGAAATGTAGGTTTTAACTGGGAATTATTAAAAGGATTAAACTTATCTACAAAAGTAAATGGTGTTATAAATACCAGACGTGATTTTCAGTTTAACAATAAAGGAGCTGCATATGACCCTGATGGCTTATTAATTAAAACAAATTCAGATAGGCAAAACTGGAACTATGAAGCCATTTTAAATTACGAAACAAAATTTAATGACTTTTCAATAGTATCACTTGCTGGTGTAAACCGATTTGATTTGCGTTTCTCAAATCAAATTTCTGTAATTAATTCATTAATTGTAAGAGATGTTATCAGTTTATTTAACACAGAAGATATTCCTATTATAAGAGAAGTTGCTGATAACAAAAGAGTGAATTCTGTTTTTGGCTCACTCTCTCTTGGTTATAGAGAAACCTATTACCTTGATGTTACTGCAAGAAACGACTGGTCATCTGCACTTCCATCAAATAATAACTCATATTTTTATCCTTCTATTGGCGGAGCAGTATTGTTTTCAGAGTTTATACCCAGAAATAAACTATTAACTTTTGGCAAATTAAGAGCGTCTTTTGCACAAGTAGGAAATGACACTAGATCTTTTAGAGTATTAAATACTTATAACTTTGGTGGCAATTATAATGGAAACCCTTGGTTAGCTCTACAAACTCAAAAAAATAATGAAAACCTAAAACCAGAGTTAACATCGTCTACAGAATTTGGTTTTGAAACAAAACTGTTTAAAAATAAACTATCAATGAATGTTTCTTATTATCAATCAAGTACTAACAATCAAATAATTCCTGTGCAAGTTACCCCAACATCAGGTTTTTCATCAAATATTATTAATGCGGGTGAAATTCAAAACAAAGGTTGGGAGGTGTTTATGTCTGCCAAAATATTTAACAAAAAATTTAAATGGAAAACAGATATAAACTGGTCTCAAAATAGATCAAATGTTGTTTCATTAGTTGATGGCATTGATAGGTTGCTATTAAGAAGTTGGTTCAACGTAGGTGTATATGCAGAAGTTGGTAAACCCTTTGGGATGTTAAGAGGTAATGTACCTGCTACAGATCCAGAAACAGGAGTAACTCTGTTGCAAGCAAATGGAAGAATTCGTGTAGAATCAGATCAAATTTTAGGAAATGCTCAAGCTGATTGGATAGGAGGTATTAGAAACTCTTTATCTTATAAAGGATTTAGTTTCGATTTTTTAATAGACGTAAAAAAGGGTGGTGATTTATATTCAGGAACCATGTCAAAAGTTGTTAACCATGGAATTCATTCATATTCATTACCAGGACGAGACGATTGGATTCTTTCAAATTCTATTTTAGGGGAAAATAACAATGAAAGAAGAGGTATTGGTTTATTTGGCAACTCATATAATGATACCGATAGAGCAAAAGGAAGAGCCTATGAAAACGCTGCTTTTGCAGTACAAGATGCCGATGGAAATTGGGTGGCAGAAAGAGATGCCGATGGGAATATTATATATCAAAATATTTACATTGATCCAATGCAATATGGATTTGATGGTCTTCAAGATCAAAGGAGATGGATTTATGATACTTCTTATGTGAAATTACGAGAAGTTGTTTTTAGCTATACTTTAAAACAAAACGCTTTAAAAAAAACACCATTTAAAACAATAAAAGCATCATTTGTGGGAAGAGATTTGTGGACAATTTACAGAAACACACCTCAAGGAATTGATCCAGAATCTCAAACAACCTCTGGAAATGGACAAGGAATTGAATACGGTTCGTTTTTACCTACTAGAACAATTGGGATTAATTTAAAATTTGACTTTTAAAAATGAAAAAAATGAAAAAATTAAATAAACATAATAATTCTTTAAAAGGTCTATTCTTGCTCTTTGCATTTATTGTAATCACATCATGCACAAACCAATTTGACGAATTAAATATTGATCCTAATGCCTTTAATTCTGCCGCTCCTGAAAACTTATTTGCAGGATCTGTAAAAAGCACACTTGATTTAGTTGGCGGTCATATGAATGATCAAATGTTTATGATGTATGCCAGCTATTATGGTGGTAAAGGAGGTCAGTTCCCAAATTTCTTTTACAATGAAAATCAATTAGATAATTGGTGGAGGCAGTTTTATGTAGATTGCATAAAAAACAATCAAGAAATCATTGATAAATTTTCAGACAATCTAGATTATAAAAATAGAGTTCTCATTGCTAAAATTTGGAAAAGTTATATCTATTCTGTACTGGTATCAACATTTGGTGGTGTACCTTATGAAGAAGCTTCTCTTGGCTTAAACGCCACCAATTATTCAACAGAAGAGTATATATATACAGATATATTAAATTTATTAAAAGAAGCTGGTGAAAATATAGATCTTAATGGTGACCAATTATTACCAGATCCTATTTTTAATGGCAATAACCAATTATGGATTAAATTTGCAAACAGTCTGCGTTTAAAAATAGCTCTTAGAATTTCTGAGGGCTTTCCAACCTTAGCAGAACAGCACGGCACTGAAGTAATACAAAATGAAGATGCACTAATCAATGTGAATGCTGAAAATGCGGTCATGAAATGGGGTAGTGAACAACAAAACTGGTCTTTCAATTATGACAGATATATCTTTGTTAACCCTCAAAATGATATTGTGCCAAATGTGAACTTTCATTATATGTTAAATTTAAAAACATATAGAGATCCAAGATTATTTGAAATTATAGAACCCTCAAGTAATCCTATTCAGGTTATAGACTCAGTTTTTGAATCAGGTTCAACAGAAAAAGTTAGAGTCCGGTATGAATTAGCATATTTTGGAAGACCTTTAGGAGGCAATGGTTTGGTTGATGGCTGGAATTTAAATCAAAATGATAATATTTTAAATGGAATTCCTAATCAAAATTATTGTAGACCAAAAACAGAAACCTTTATGGCTCAAGATATGAGTTTTAATATAATTACAGCATCTGAAATGTATTTTATTCGGGCAGAAGCTCAATTAAAAGGTTGGGGCGGAAATAGAACAGCTGAACAATATTATACATCTGGTATTGCTAACTCATTTGCACAATATGGAGTGGCATCAAAATTAAGTCATTACCTACAACAAGACGGCGTTAAATGGGGAACTTCAAGCCTAGGAGATAAAGATTTATATAGTGTTCAAACAAGCGGTATTTCGGCAAACCCTTTAGATAAAATAGTAAGACAAAGATGGCTAGCTAGTTTCAATCAAGGTCATGATATATGGTGTTTACAAAAAAGAACTAGAATGTTACCAATAATTGCTCACTTTAGTCCAGATGGTTCAACAGGGCTAGACTGGTCTGAAATACCAGAGAGAATGGTTTATCCACCGTTATCAGAAAGTGGTTTTAACAATGTTGGTTTTACAGCAGCCGTTTCTCTTTTACAAAATGGCAATACATTATTAAGTCCTTTACAAATGAATAAACCCTTTTCGCCTATCAACTATACAGAACTACTAGCCGAATTTAATCAAGATTTTGCGACAAATTTTTATGGGCCTTCTGAAGATGACTTAATAGCTGCAGGAGTTACTTACACAAAACTTTAATTTGAATTATGATGAAAACAATTAATAAACTTATAGCATTTATACTTTTTTTCTCTATTTTATCTTGTACTGAAGACAATATAACCACAGCTGGCAATGGTATTTTAGACTATAATATTACTCAAGTTGAAGTTACATCTAATTATTCTGTTGGTGCAAAATATGCAAGATTTGTAAGAAATAACAGAGTCGTTGAAGAACCAAGTATTGGAATTTATAATGGAACCTTAGGCGATCCTGTTGTATATGAAGAACACATAAGACAAGCACAAACTGCTGGTATTGATTTCTTTATTTTTGAAATGAGATCAACACATAATATGGCACAACACAACCAGGATATTAATTTTATAAACGGATTACTTTCAGCACCCAATGCAACCGATATTAATTTTGCTATAAGTTACAACTTTTCTAACATGGGAATTAATAACAATAACAATATTGAACGTAAGGGTCTAGTTACAAAATTTATAGATGATTTTAAATTAATGATACCCTATTTTCAGGAGTCTAACTACATGAAAGTAGATGGTAAAAATCTTGTGTATATATTTAACGCTCACTTGCTCTTTTCAGATGATAATGCCGCTTTATACCAACAAATGAGAGCTGCATTAAATAGTGAAGGCTTTGAATTATTTCTTATTGGAGAACAAATAGAGTGGACTCCAACTTTACGATTCGATTTTAGATTTGTAAATGGTGTAGATGCCGTAACCCACAAAACTTATGCTTTAATAAATGTGAATCAATACGATAGGTCAATTACTTTTGATAAATTCACAGATATAGCCTTCAGATATCATAAAGAAACTTGGCTTAAGTATAATATTGAATATATACCAACCATTTCACCATCTATAAATTTTAAACTAGATAACCCAAATAGTCCAACCTATGTTATAGAAAAAGATATTACCTGGTTTAGAGATTTTTGCAATATTGCTAGAGGCGCTTCTGGAGCAAGTAAAATTGTAATCTTAGATTCATTTAATAATTGGAATTTTGGAACTCAAATAGAATCAGCAGATACTTATGGTGATCAATACCTACAAGTTCTTAGAGAAGAATTCAAAGTAAACTAATTTTCTATAAATAGCAAAAAACAACTATCTACACTTTCTCAATATGAATCATAATATTCTATTTGTAAAACTATGCTTAGTTATTAGTTTTAACCTTTCTTGTCAAAGTAAAAAACCAATTATAGAAAAAGTAGATATATCTACAAAATTACTAAACAATTCTATTGAAGGCAAAATATTAGCTGGTTACCAAGGTTGGTTTAATGCAGAAAAAGACGGTTCAGAATTAGGTTGGAAACATTATGGCAACAAAGGAAACTTTAAACCAGGTAGTGCATCTATAGATTTTTGGCCAGATTTAAGAGAATTTGATTCTGATGAGATTCACAAAACAGCTTTCAAGCACCAAGATGGTAAATATGCTTATGTTTTTAGTTCTGCCAATTTTAAAACCGTTAATCGCCATTTTAAGTGGATGAAAGATTATGATATTGACGGGGTTTTTGTGCAGCGATTTGTAACAAGTCTTAACCGAGAGAAAAAAAGAATCACAAATTACAATCAAGTATTTGACAACTGTTTTAATGCAGCTAAGAATACTAGCAGGATTTTAAGTTTAATGTATGACTTATCGGGTTCTAAAAGTGAAAATGTTGTAGAAACCATAATAAATGATTGGAAAAATTTAGTTAATAAATATCAATTAAACGACCCTAATAATCCTAATATATTAACTTATAAAGACAAGGCTGTTATTTCAATTTGGGGAGTAGGTTTTAACCGTTTAGACAACTATACTTTAGACAATATTAAAGAATTAATACAGTTTTTTAAAACCAATCATAAATATGGTAATTGTTCTGTTCTCTTAGGGGTTCCAACAGGTTGGAGAACACTTTCTAGAGATGCTATAAACCTTTCAAAATTACACGAAGTTATTAAAATGTCTGACATTGTTCACCCTTGGACACCTGGCAGATACCATGACCTCCTTTCTGCCGATATTCATAAGGAGGAATGGATTGAAAAAGACAAAAAATGGTGTGATGATAATGGGTTGCTTTATATGCCTGTGGTATTTCCTGGTTTTAGTTGGGCAAATTTAAAAAATGATATGAGTCTCTTAAATCAAATACCAAGATTAAAAGGTGATTTTTTATGGAGACAATTTTACAATACAATTTCTACTGATGTTAAAACAATATATGTTGCCATGTTTGACGAAATCGATGAAGGTACTTGTATTTTTAAAGTTACTAACAACCCACCTACCGGAAAAAGCAAATTTCTTACTTATGAAGATTTACCTAGTGATTATTATTTGTGGCTCACAGGTATGGCTTCTAAAATGTTAAAAAATAAAATACCATTAACCAAACAAAAACCTTTTTATCCGAATGAAACTAACTAAAATATACTTTGCTTATTTACCCTTTTTATTAATTTGTATTTTATCTTTTAACACCATTGATTTTGAGATTACTAAAAAGCTAACTGACAACACTATTCATGTAAATAATTTTATAGGAACTGGAGGTCATGGTCATACTTTTCCTGGTGCTACTACTCCTTACGGAATGGTTCAATTAAGTCCTGATACCAGAACATTAGGTTGGGATGCTTGCGGTGGATATCATTACTCAGACAACTCAATTATAGGTTTTTCACATACACATTTAAGCGGAACAGGCATTAGTGATTTGGGTGATTTTTTATTTATGCCTTTTTCTGGTGAAGCAAAAGTAATTCCTGGAACACCAGAAAATCCAGATAGTGGCTACAGATCTAGGTTTAATCATTCAAATGAAAATGCCTCACCAGGATTTTACAGTGTTTTATTAACAGACTACAATATAGAAGTAGCCCTAACTGCAACAAAAAGAGCAGGCTTTCATAAATATAAATTTAATAAAGCTGGGCAATCGGGTGTTATAATAGATTTATCACACAATATTTATGAAGATAGAAACCCTAATCATCAATTTAAATTAATTTCTAATACAGAAATTGCTGGCTATAAAGGCTCTGGAGGATGGGCTACAAAACAAGATATCTACTTTAATGCAAAATTTAATAAACCCTTTTCATGTACCTTTTTTGAAAATGGAAAAAAAATAAATGAACTACCTAAAGTAAAATCAAAACATTTAGTTGCTGTTTTAACCTTTAACACCTCTGCTGGAGAAGAAGTGCTGGCTAAAGTTGGTATTTCGTCAGTAGATTACCAAGGAGCTAAAAATAATTTAGAATCAGAAATTAATAAATGGAATTTTAACAAAGTTAAAAATGAGGCTCATAAATCTTGGCAAAAAGAACTTTCATTAATTAATGTAAAAGGAGGTAGTGAAAATGAAAAGAAAATTTTTTATACAGCGTTATACCATACTTCTATTGCTCCAAATATTTTTTCTGATGTAGATTTTAGATACCGCGGACTAGATAGAGAAATTCACCAAAGTAACAAAGAAAACATCTATACCGTATTCTCTTTATGGGATACCTTTAGGGCATATAACCCCCTAAAAACAATTACAGACCCAAACAGAACTAATGAATTTATAAAAACTTTGTTAGGTCAATACAGCCAAGGCGGGGTATTGCCAATGTGGGAATTGCATGGCAACTATACTGGTTGCATGATTGGTTACCATTCTGTTCCTGTAATTGTAGATGCTTACAAAAAAGGAATTGTAGATTTTGATATTGAAAAAGCCTATGAAGCTATTATTCATGCCTCAAAATATGACACCATTGGAGTTAGTTTTCCATCAAACGAAGTAAAATCGCTTTTAATGCCTAAAGGTAAGTGGTTTCATAGTAATGAAAATTACATTCCTGCTGATTTAGAAAACGAATCTGTATCAAAAGCTTTAGAGTACTCATACAATGATTGGTGTATTGCTCAAATGGCTAAAGATTTAGGAAAAACCAAAGATTATAATCTATTCATGAAGCGTTCAAAAAAATATACCCAATACTATGACTCCAGTACTGGTTTTATGAGAGGAAAAAATTCAGATGGGAAATGGAGAGAACCTTTCAATCCACGGTTTTCAAGACACAGAAAAGACGATTATACAGAAGGTAATGCCTATCAATGGTCTTGGTTTGTGCCTCATGATGTTCAAGGTTTGATAGATTTAGTAGGTGGTGAAAAAATATTCATTAATAAATTAGATGATTTGTTTTCCACAAGTTCAGAATTGGTGGGAAAAGAGGTTTCAGGTGATATCTCAGGATTAATAGGACAATACGCTCATGGTAACGAACCTAGTCATCACATAACTCATTTATACAATTTTGTAGGTCAGCCATGGAAAACGCAAGATTTAGTAAACAAAATCATGAGTGAATTATATTTTAATAACCCAAACGGTCTTGCAGGAAATGAAGATTGTGGACAAATGTCTGCTTGGTATGTTTTAAATGCCATGGGATTTTATTCTTTTTGTCCAGGAAGCCCTTACTATTCTATTGGACGTCCAATTTTTGATGAAGTTGAAATAAACCTTCCGTCTGGAAAAACGTTTACTATAAAAGCCAATAATAACTCAAAAACAAATAAATATATTGTATCGGCAACTTTAAATGGAGAAAAATTATCAAGTCCCTTTTTTACTCACAAACAATTGGTTGCCGGAGGAACTTTAGAGTTTGACATGAAAAATGAATTAGCTGATAATTAAACTCAATTAATATGAATACTATTAAAACATCTTTAGTTCCAAAAAAATACTTAATCCCATTTATTTTAGTTACCTCTTTGTTTGCTTTATGGGGTTTTGCTAATGCTGTTACAGATCCTATGGTACAAGCATTCAAAAAAGTACTAGAATTATCAAATTCTGAAGCAGCTTGGATTCAAACAGCTTTTTATGGAGGGTATTTTTGTATGGCTTTACCTGCATCAATTTTAATGAGAAAATATTCCTATAAAGTTGGCATTTTAATAGGGTTAGGACTGTATGCAACAGGTGCTTTATTATTTTACCCTGCTGCTCAATCTGAAAGTTTCTTCTTTTTTTGTTTAGGATTATACATTTTAACATTTGGTTTAGCTTTTTTAGAAACAGCTGCAAACCCTTACATACTAGCTATGGGACCTAGAGAAACCGCAACACAACGCTTAAATTTAGCCCAAGCATTTAATCCTGTTGGTTTAATAGGAGGCTTATTAATAGCACAACAATTTATTCTAAAAAATTTAAAATCAGATGATATTGAAAATTTTAGTGCTCTTGATGAGGCATCTAAAACACTAATTAGAACTTCTGATTTAATGTTAATTCGTAATCCGTATGTTATATTGGGTTTGGTAATAGCTGTGATTTTTGTAGTGTTTGTAATATGCAAAATGCCTCAATCTAAAGATGAAGGAACATTACCAAAATTCAATGAAACTATTAAAGTTCTTGGTAAAAACAAAAAATATATTCTTGGTATAATCTCTCAAATTCTTCATGTAGGTTGTCTCATTATGTGTTGGACATTTATTTACCAGTATGCAGAAGCAATTGAAATTGATAGTGTTACTGCAGGAAACTATCAAATCATTGCCTTTATTGTATTCATATTTGGCAGAGCATTAGGTACATATTTACTCAAATTTATAAGTTCAGGTAAACTGCTAATGTTTTTCTCTTTATTAGGAATAATTTTCTTAATTGGAGTTATTGTTATTCAAGGTGTTTTAGGTTTATATTGTTTGGTTGCCGTTTCATTTTGTATGTCTGTAAAATTCCCAACAATTTATGGAATCGCACTTGGTGGTTTAACAGAAGAACAATCAAAAATAGGCTCTGCAGGTTTAATTATGGCTATTGTTGGAGGAGCTACACTACCTAAAATTCAAGCTAATATAATTGATATTGGTGGCTCAGGAGTTTCAGACACTTTTATAATGGGCGTTTCAGAAATAAATTTCTCATTTATATTACCCCTTTTATGCTTCACATTTATAGCTTGGTATGGTTATATGGTATATAAAAAACCCTAAATAAATTATTTATTAAATCTAAATAATCATTTTTTAAAATTTAAATAAAGTATGAATTTGCATAATATTGTTCTGTATGTTTTTATTGTTTTAATGTCTCTTATACCAAAAAAAGACTCTTTAAAACCTACTGTTAAAAAAAAACCAAATGTTTTAATACTATTTGCAGATCAGCATAATAAGAAAACTATGGGTTTTGAAAATCACCCTGATGTAATCACACCAAATTTAGATAAATTATCAGTTGAATCTGTTGTTTTTGATAGAGCCTATGCAACAAGAGGCATTTGTGTGCCTTCAAGAATGTCTCTCATGACAAGCTTATATCCAAGAACAATGGGATTAATGGATAACAATGAAGAAACATCAGTAACAGAAAAAGCTACTTCTTTAGCTAGTATTTTTAGATATAATGGGTATAAAACTTATGCTTTTGGTAAAAGACATTTAAAAGGAGGTGGTGATAAAGGTTGGGATGTTAAAAAAGAAGTGCATCCTGAGATTGATGATAATGGAAACTATTTAAATTGGATTACAAAGCAAGGGTATCAAACTGAATTTTCTTATGATTGGGCTGCAGAATTTGGAAAAGGACCAAAAGGCAGTAAAGATGAAAACACTAAAATACCAACAGCAGACCTAGGAACACGAGTTTCTAATTTACCATTTGGTTACACAATGGAGGCTTATACAGCAAAAGAAACAATACAACTAATTGAAAAACAAAAACATAGCGACAAACCTTTCTTTTGCTTCGCTTCTTTTTACAGACCTCATCAACCCTATACACCAGTAAAAAAGTTTATGAATATGTATAATGTTTCTCAATGGGGAAAAGGCACAAAATTAAAAAGTGGTATAAAAATGCCCGTAAGTTTTTACCAACCAACAAAAGATTTACCACCACTATTACAATTCCAAAGAAATGGAGGAAACAAAGTTTGGAATATGAATAAAGCTTTTAAAGATGAGCAATTGTGGAGAGATTTTATTGGAGCATATTATGCATTAGTTACAGAAGTTGATTATTACGTTGGTGAAATTATACAAGCCTTAGACAAAGCAAATATTAAAGAGGAAACCATCATTATTTACACCTCAGATCATGGCGATTTTGTTGGCAATCATGGAATGGTAGAAAAAGCTGCTGCTGGGCATAATATATATGAAGATATTTTAAACATTCCATTAATGATTAGAATACCAGGAAATACTAATCAAGGAAAACATACTGCCGAACTAGTAACTTTAGCAGATATCACACCCACTTTAATAGATGTTTTAAATTTAAAAAAACCAAAATTAGAATATCCTCTTGAAGGAAAATCACTTGCCAATTTGCTACTAAAAAATAAACCATTAAATAGAGATTATGTAGTATCTGAAAGTTGGTTTCAAGCAACAGTAATTAGTAAAAATGCAAAATTAGGCATTATGAAACCCAACCCTGTAAATGCAAGACAAGATTACAGAGAATTTGGAGATATGTTTTTTGATAGAACAAAAGACCCTTTAGAACTCAACAACGGAATTAACGATAAAAATAACCAACACACAATAGCCGAACTTAGAAATTTTTATGAAGAGTTCAAAAAAAGAGTGCCAGGAATTGGCATGCAGGAAATTAACAATAAACAATAACAAATGACACCTTATAAACACAAAACAATTGTTTTTTTATTTTTTATACTATTTATTGGTATTACTAAATCATTTGCTCAAAATACCAAAAGACCAAATATCATTTTCATAATGACAGATGATCAAAGCTCTATTGTTCCAACAAAAAATGATACTGAAGTACAATCTAGACCATTTGGCTTTAATGGCGATCAAGACGTTCACACACCCATTATAGATGGCTTAGCCAAAAATGGAATGATTTTTAGTAACGCCTATGTATCAAGCTCTGTATGCTCACCAAGCAGATATACCATGCTAACAGGAAGGTATGCCAGTAGATCTAAGGGTACGATATTTATGAAACAACACCCACTAGGCACCATGACGCGTGTTGAAAATAATACGGAGATTGAAAATGACCTTGACAATCTACCAAAATTGTTACAACAATTAGGTTACAAAACAGGTTTTGTAGGAAAAAGCCATATTATGGAGCACGATAAACTATTACAACGCAAAAATTGGGTTAAACATGGATTCAAAGAATTTGATAAAGAAGCTAATCCTAATAATGAAGCGGTTTCAGAAGCAGCAGCACATAATCATCAAGTTTGGGTAGATATTATTAAAGAATATGGTTTTGATTATGCAAACGCAGTTTATGGTGGTAACCTAAAAGAAGTTTACAACGATTCATTAAATGTTCATAATGTAGAATGGAAAAATAAAGCTGCTATTGAATTTATTGAAAAAAATAAAGACAAACCCTTCTTCTTATACTACTCTGAAACGATACCTCATGGCCCTGCACCATGGATAAAAAGAAATGGTAAATATATCTTTAGCTTAGACGCAAATCCAAAATTTACAGGAGAAGGATATGTAAATGAAACATATTCTTACCTACCCACAAGACAAGAAATAAAAAATGAAATAAAATCGTTAGGAAAAGATCAAAATCATTCTTGGCTACTTTGGTTTGATTATGCCATTGGTGCCATAGTAAACAAATTAAAAAAAGAAGGTATTTATGAAAACACTTTAATAGTTCTCACATCAGATCATGGTGCTTATAATCATGGAAAAACCACTTTGTATGAAAGTGGTGTGAAAGTACCCTTGATGATGCACTGGCCTAATGGCATAAAAGCTAATTCTGTTTACAAGGAACAAGTTCAAAATATAGATTTCACTCCAACATTTCTGGAGCTTGCTGGTTTTAACTTAAAAAAAGTAAAAACACCATTAGACGGCGTAAGCTTAAAGAACGTTTTAAAAGGAAAGCAAAAACCAGTACATGATTATTTATACTTTGAATTAGGATATGCCAGAGCAGTAGCTACAAAAAACTGGAAATATATAAGTGTTAGATATGATCAAGAAAGTGAACAAAAAATACAAAATGGCCAACTATTTAATGGATGGCAAGGAAGTAAAATAAAATTACCATATTACACCAGAAATTCACACTTGGGATACCATTCTTCAAGGCATAACCCGCTATACTTTCAAAGAGATCAATTATTTAATTTAGAAAACGACCCTCATGAGCAAATTAATCTTCACAGCAGAGAAGAAAAAAAGTTAGAAGAATTAAAGGTTATACTATCAAACTGTTTAAAAAAATTTAAAAATAGACCTTATGGTGAATTTATTAATTAAAATTTGGAATTTCATTAATAAGAAATTAACCATTAATTAATACCCTAACATAATTTTACTACCAATTAAAAACTTTATATATGAAAAATAAACTAATCCTTATTGCCCTATTTACAGTAACGTTTTCCCTTGCACAAGAAAACACAAAAGCTCATCAAATAACTTCTGAATTATCAAAAGTTATGAATTTATCTGATGAAGAAAGTGCCCAATTTTTAAATTTAAATATTGATAGATTTAGCAAACGAAAAGAGTTAGAAAAACAATATGGCAATGACAAAGAAGGCTATAAAGAAGAAATTAAATTTGTTGAAAAAGAGTACAACAAGAAACTTAGAAAATTAGTAGGAGAAGAAAAATTTAAATTGCTTATAGAGCATCGAAAAAAAAATAAATTATAAAGTCCTTTTTTATCATAATGCAATAAAAATTCCATCTATAAAGATGGTTTTTTATTCTTGATTTGATAAATCTCATAAA
Source organism: Flaviramulus sp. (assembly GCA_023255235.1). Lineage (GTDB taxonomy): Bacteria > Bacteroidota > Bacteroidia > Flavobacteriales > Flavobacteriaceae > JALRJA01. The sequence goes on along the minus strand of JALRJA010000384.1, from coordinate 4,928 downwards.
CAATTTGTGACGAATCAATTTTTTAAACTCGTGAAGAATATAATCTTAAGTATCTTCTTGAGCGTAATTTGTATAAACGCAATTTACAGCCAAGAAGATAATACAAAATACATTGATCCTACCATAGGAAATGTATCTCGCTTCTTAGTACCAACATACCCTACAATACATTTACCCAATCAAATGTTACGCATGTTTCCTAACAAAGAGGATTATATTTCAGATATTGTAAAGGGGTTTCCACTTCAAGTAACTGGCCACAGGCGTACTGGAATTTTACAGTTTAAAGTTGCTACTGGTAAACCCTTAACAAAAACATGGTATAAAGGAATGCCTATAGATCATGATTTAGAAATGGTACACCCCTGGTTGTATTCTACATATTTAATAGAAGATAACATAAGAGTTAGCTTTACACCTTCAAAAAAATCGGCTATATATAAATTTGAATTTCCTAAAGGTGTACAAAAACATATTTTAATGAGTGGTAGTGAAGATATGCAATTTAATGCTGATAATCTATCGTTCAATATTTTAGAAAAGAAACGTGTAAAAACTAAAGGAGAATATGCAGTTGAAAATAGTATCACTATTTACGTTTATGGAAAACTTGTAGATAAAAACAATTTACCCATAACTAATATTGATTACAAATTTGAAAAATCTAGATTGTTAATTTCTATAGACGAGACAAAACCCTCCGATCTTTTTCTTAAATATGCCGTGTCTTATATTAGCCATCAACAAGCAAAAGAGAATTATACAAAAGAAATTGATAAAAAAACTTTTAATGACGTTAGTAACCAAGCGCAAAAAATGTGGCAAAAAGTAACTAATCAAATTTCGGTTGAAGGTGGAACAAAAGCCCAAAAAAGAACTTTTTACACAGCTTTATACAGAACCTACGAAAGAATGGTTGATATAAACGAATACGGCCAATATTATAGTGGTTATGACAAAAAAATACATAAAAGCACTCGTGCTTTTTATGTAGATGATTGGGTTTGGGATACCTATTTAGCCCACCACCCTTTAAGAACAATTTTAGATCCCTCTGCCGAAAATGATATGTTAAATTCTTATACACTAATGTATGAACAAAGTGGTTGGATGCCTACATTTCCGCAGGCACATGGAAACCATTTATGTATGAATGCCTACCATTCTTCTGCCATATTTATTGATGGATATCGAAAAGGACTTAAAAATTTTAATCTAGAAAAAGCATATCAGGGAATTAAAAAAAACTTGTTACAAGGAACCTACATTCCTTGGCGTCAAGGTAATCCAAGAGGACCTCTTGATGAGTTTTATCACAAAAATGGCTACTTCCCGTCACTCAAAATTGGAGAAGAAGAAACTGTTAAAAATGTTGATAGTTTTGAAAAACGGCAACCTGTTCCGGTATCATTAGGTATTAGTTATGATTTTTGGGCTTTATCGCAATTGGCTTTAGAGTTAAAAAAAGAAGATGAACACAAACAATATGCTTTAAAAGCAAAAAACTATACCAAACTATGGAACGATAAGCATCAAATGTTTATACCTAAAGATTCTAATGGAAATTGGCTAGATATTAACCCAAAATTAGATGGTGGTAGAGGTTACAGAAACTACTATGATGAAAACAATGGCTGGACTTATGCTTGGAATGTAAAACATGACATACAAGGTCTTACCAATTTGCTTGGTGGTAAACAAGCTGCTCAAAGTAGATTAGATGAGTTGTTTAGAGAAGATCTTGGTATCAGAAAAAATGATTTTTATATCGATGGTTCTAACTCTACCGGCATGGTTGGGCAATTTTCTATGGGAAATGAACCTTCTTTCCACATTCCTTACTTATATAATTATTTTGGTGCACCTTGGAAAACTCAAAAACGAACTCGTTTTTTATTAGATGTGTGGTTTAAAGACAACATTTTTGGAATACCAGGTGACGAAGATGGAGGTGGCATGACAGCATTTGTAGTATTTTCTTCAATAGGAATTTATCCAGTTACACCTGGTCTTCCCTATTATAATATAACTAGCCCTATTTTTGAAAAAACAACTATCAACTTAACCAATGGAAAAACTTTTACTGTGCTTGCTAAAGGTGCAAGTAAAACCAAAAAATACATTCAAAGAGCCTTTATAAATGGTACAGAAATTAAGGCTCCTTTTATAACTCATGAAGAAATTATGATGGGTGCAACACTCAATTTAGAATTAGGCGAATTTCCAAATAAAGAATGGGGTAAAGAAGTAGAAATACCTCAATAAACTAAAAAATTATGATACAAAAATATACAGTTGTTATCTTATTGTTTTTTATGGTCTTAAGCTTTAAACCGGAACAAAAAAACAAAGTCATTAAAAAACCAAATATACTTTTTATAATGACCGATGACCATGCTTTGGCTGCAATTAGTGCCTATAAAGGTTTTTTATCAAAAGTAGCCCCTACACCAAATATTGATCGAATTGCAAACGAAGGCATGCGTTTTAATAACGCCTTTTGTACCAATTCAATATGCGGCCCCTCAAGGGCTTCAATATTAACAGGCCAATATGCACATATTAATGGCTTTTTCAAAAATGAAGGAGGTGGTGATTTTAATTCAAGCTTGGAAACATTTCCAAAAATATTACAAAAAAATGGGTATGAAACTTCAGTGATAGGAAAATGGCATTTAGGTACTTCACCAATAGGTTTCGATTATTTCAAAGTACTGTTAAATAAAGAAGGGCAAGGCACATATTATAATCCTATTTTTGAATTAGCAAATGACTCTATTGTTGAAGAAAAAGGAAAATACTCAACAACAGTTATAAAAGAAGATGCTATCAAATGGTTAGAAAACAGAACTAATAAAGACAAACCTTTTTTGCTAATGTACCAGTTTAAAGCACCACATAGACCATGGGAACCAGCAAAAGAATATGCTAACTATTTAGAGAATGTAACAATTCCACATCCAGAAACTTTCAATGATGATTATACAGGAAGAACCTCAGCTAAAAATGCTTGGATGCGCATTGACGGTCACATGAACAGAAAAGATGTGAAAATCAAACCTCCAAAAGGGTTATCAGAAGAAGCGTTAATTGCTTGGAATAAGTATGGAAATGAAGAAGGTGAGTTTTGGACACCTGATGAAAAAATGACTGAAGCAGAACGAAAAAACTGGAAGTTTCAACGTTATTTAAAAGACTATTTAAGATGTGTTAAAGCTGCCGATGATGCCATTGGCGAAATGCTTAATTATTTAGACAAAACAGGTTTATCTGAAAACACTGTTGTTATATACACATCAGATCAAGGATTTTATTTAGGAGAACATGGATGGTTTGACAAACGCTTTATGTATGAAGAATCAATGCACATGCCTTTACTCATACGTTATCCAAATAAGATAAAAGGTGGTTCTGTAAAAAATGATATGGTGTTAAATATAGATTATGCCCCAACACTACTCAATATAGCTGGAATACAAGCACCTAAAAATATGCAAGGTAAAAGCTTTCTTAGCATTCTTGAAAACAAAAGTAAACGCATTTTTAGAGATGCTGTATATTACCATTATTTTGAGTTTCCTTATTGGCATCATGTACAACCACATTATGGAATTAGAACAAAAAAGTATAAATTAATTCACTTTTATTACAATATTGATGAATGGGAATTATTTGATTTAGAAAAAGACCCTAATGAGCTTAATAATATCATTAATAATCCAGAAAATAAAGAATTAATTAATAAATTAAAAACAAGATTAGAAGAACTTAAAATAGAATACAAGATGGATAAGTCGTTGACCGAGTTACGTGAAATGACCAATATAAGAATTAATAGACGGTATTTAAATGAACCAGCAAATTAAAGCTCTTATAAAAGTTAAATTAATACAAAAACCAGCACCCTATACTATCCCATCAAAAACGTATTATATGTTTAGTTAACTAATTATAGTGATTCTATTAAAGAGGTTTTAACTTCTAGATATTTACTTAGGTTTTCATGTGTATTCAACTAAATAATAAACAAATTCAATGAGAAAAGTCAACTTTTTACTGTTTAAAAATGTTAAGCAAAAATTAACATTAAATTAATCAGTAGGTTTTTATTTGTAGTTAATTAGTTGTACTCAACTATATTTACAAATTAGTTATAAATAAGGGAATTAAATTAAAAAAGAAAACATTAAGATTTAAGCTGTGAAAAAAAGTAATTTTTTAAGGGTAACAATAATTTGTTTCATATTTTTTGTATCAAACTCTATAGAGGCACAATATCAACCATCTATATTATTCTACAACAACTCCAATCAGTTAGTTTATGTATCAGACAAAGATGGTAACCATATTCCTGATTATAGTTATGCAGGCTACAAAAATGGTGAATTAGCAATACCTAATGTAGCCGTTGTAAAACAAATAAGTCCTGTGGTTGGAGACAACACGGCACATATTCAAGCTGCAATTAACGAAGTAGGAGCACTACCACCAAACGCCAATGGGCATAGAGGTGCATTATTATTATTACCCGGAGAATACCCTGTTAGTGGTGTACTAACCATAAATAGCGGTGGCGTAATACTTAGGGGTTCAGGTGACGGTGACAATCCAGCAACAAATACAATAATTAGAGGTGTAGGAAACGCACCTTCTCAACGAACATTAATTACCATAGGCACAAACATTAAAAATGGTTTTAAACCAGAAGCTACGGGAACAAGAAAAGATATTATTAGCCCTTACATACCCGCCGGTAGTAGAACTTTTGAAGTTACCGACGCATCGGTTTTTAATATTGGTGATAACATTATAATAAAACATCCAAGCACTGCAGCATGGTTGGAAGCTGTTGAAAATGGCGGTGTAGGCACTGATGCTCCTTGGAATCCTGGTGAAATAGATTTAGTTTTCAATAGATACATCACAAA
>JALRJA010000374.1 GCA_023255235.1 Flaviramulus sp. | reverse complement strand
GTTGGCTACTTTGACTTAATCAGTGAAGCCGTTGGCGCTACTAGCACTGTTGCTAACAAGCATTCAACTGAAGCAGAACAATTTTAAGGTTTAATATGATAGATCCAGTAATTACAAAAATATTAGATGGTGAGCAATTTAGACAAAACCATACAGTTGAATTAATTGCAAGTGAAAATTTTACTAGCGATGAAATTAGACTAGACGACCCAAGAGTAGGTTATTTTTTAACAGAAGTAAACGATCAAACATCAACTAGTTCTACACCATATCGTGATTTAATACACCGTTGGAATTTAAAAAAGAAAGACCCCAATGCAGCCATTTCAGAACCTGTAGAACCTATAACTTGGTGGATAGAAAACTCAACACCACATGAATGGCGAGAAACTATAAAAGAAGGTGTTTTAAAATGGAATGTTGCTTTTGAAAAAGCTGGTTTTAAAAATGCAGTTGTTGTTAAAATACAGCCAGACGATGCCAATTGGGATGCTGGCGATATAAGATATAACGTATTGCGTTGGACTTCCTCTCCTGAACCTCCATTTGGTGGCTATGGTCCAAGTTTTGTAAACCCAAAAACAGGACAAATTTTAGGAGCCGATATCATGCTTGAATATGTACATTTTACCAATAGAGTTTTTTATGATAACGTTTTTGAATTGGCTACTTTAGAAGAACCCTTTGAAGCATCTAAGCATAACAAAAATGATGCAACCTATTGTTCTTTAGGACATCAAATGCACCAAGACATCATGTTTGCAAATACGGTAGCTTTTGCTACAGGAGCTTCAGATTTAGAAATGGAAAGAATAAAAAAAGAATCTATGTTAGCTTTAATTATGCATGAAGTAGGTCATACTTTAGGTTTAAACCATAATATGAAAGCTAGCCAGTTATTCTCTCCAGAACAACTTGCTGATGCTGAGTTTATTAAAGGTAAATGCTTAACAGCATCGGTAATGGATTATGCTACTCTAAACATTACCAGAGACAGAAGTAAACAAGGGCAATATGATGATGTAACAGTTGGACCTTATGATATTTGGGCTATTCAATTTGGTTATACACCTTTTAATAGCGAAAAAGAAAAAGCAGACTTGTTGAAAAAATCTACCAATCCTGAACTTATTTTTGGAAATGATGCCGATGATATGCGTTCTCCGGGTAAAGCAATTGACCCAAGGGTAATGACCAACGATCAATCTAACGATGCTATTACCTACTCTATAGATAGAATTGAGTTATCTAATGATTTAATGAAAACAGCCAAGCAAAAATTTATAAAAAACAACGAATCATATCAAGAACTACGTCGTGTTTATTATTTATTAAGTTCACAAAAAGCAGGTGCTGCCAATGTGATTTCAAGATATATTGGTGGTGTTTATGTAGATCGTGCTATGGCAGGACAAAGTGGTGGAACACAACCATACACGCCAGTTAGCTTTAATGACCAAAAACGAGCTATAAATGCACTTAACAAATACATTTTTGCACCAGATGCTTTTGATGCTCCAAACGATTTGTATAACTATTTAGCTATGCAGCGTAGAGGCTTTAATTTTAGAACAGGTCCTGAAGACCCAAAAATACATAGCCAAGTTTTAACTTATCAAAAAAACGTGTTAAATCACCTTTTGCATTACAATACACAACAACGAATTACAGACTCTGAATTGTATGGTAATACTTATAGCTTAGCCACTTTTATGACAGATTTAAACAATGCTATCTTTAAATCTGATATTTCTGGCAATGTAAATTCATTTAGACAAAATCTTCAAATTGAATATACTAATATGCTAATTGGCATGTTAACAGGCAAACAAAGTTACAACTATACAAACAATGCTAAATCTATGGCTTTATATAATTTAAAAGCTATAAAAAATATGGCTGTACCTCATGGGAATGTTGCTTCTAAAGCTCACAAACAACATTTAAGAACACTTATTGATAATGCTTTAAAGGAGATTAAGTAATACTATTTTTTATAATATGATTAAAAAAAGCTACTTCTTTTTAAGGAGTAGCTTTTGTTTATAATAGCTTATGTTTCTTTTTAGGAACAAATAAATTGTTTGTTTACTTTATGTTTCATTTGCTATATGCTCTATATACGACAATATTCATGCCATAGTTTTTATCACTCATTAGGAGTATTTTGGCACTTTACCAGAAACACCCTTATAAAAGTTTTGCATAAACTTAAAATCATCTTCCATATTAGCAGTTGTATAAAAAGGCTCTGAAATTGTATTCCGTTTATTTTTAAAGTCAAAGGTTATCATAATAATAGGCACATTAGCTTTTTTAGCAATATAATAAAACCCTGTACGCCATTTATCAACTTTTTTTCTAGTACCTTCAGGTGCTAAAGTCATTCTAAAAACAGCGGTTTTACTAAATAGTGTAGCTATAGCATCAACTTTATTTTCTTTTGTGTGTCTATCTATAGGTATACCTCCTAAAGCTTTAAAAAACCATCCTACAGGAAAAACAAACAGTTCTTTTTTTCCAACAAAATGTGTTTTTATATTAATAACAGATCTAAGTAGTATTCCAATATAAAAATCATGCCAACTAGTATGTGGAGCAGCTATTATTATGGCTTTTTTAATACTATTTTTTGATGCAGTTATATTGCCTTCAATTTTCCAGCCTAAGAGTTTAAAATAGATTATTTTGGCTAGGAATTGCATACTACATTTTTAGATATAATTCTTTTAGCTTATCTGGTGTAATGGTTTTTTTCCAATTTTTCCCTAAGGCATTTTCCCATAGTGGCTCAAGACTTAGAGCAATTTTTATCATTATATCAAGCTCATTATCAGTTAGGTTTTCACAAATGTTTTGAGGTAAAGTTATGTTATATTTATCTTTCATTTGCTTAAAAAGTGCAACGCCTTCTGGATAAAATTCTTCTAGGTGATAAAAAACGATACAGTTTCCTATGCCGTGTTTTATACCTAGCAAATAGGATAACCCATAACTCATAGCGTGAGCAACTCCAACTTGCGAATACACAATACTCATGCCGCCATGCCATGATGCCATCATTAGTTTTTCTTGAGCTTCAACCTTAGCTAGATTTCCATCTAAGAAAACCTGTTTGCATAACTCAAAAGCCATATTACCATAGGTTTCACTAAATGTATTAATATAAGTTCCTTTTAACGATTCAACACAATGTATAAAACAGTCCATGCCTGTATAAAACCATTGGTTTGTAGGCACATCTTTTGTGAGTTCTGAATCTAAAATAACTTGGTCAAAGGGTGTGTAGTCTGAATTGATGCCTAATTTTTTATCAGGACCTGTAAGTACAGTTGTTCTAGAAACTTCAGCACCTGTACCAGAAATAGTAGGTATACCAACATGGTATACTGCTGGATTTTTAACTAAATCCCAACCTTGGTAATTTTTTGTTTCACCTTCATTGGTTAACATAATAGATACGGCTTTAGCTAAATCTAAGAGTGTGCCTCCTCCTATGCCAATAATACCCGAAGGGCGTTCTTTTGATGTTAAGATAATATGTTCAACTAGTTTATCAACTTGTTCTGTTTTTGGTTCTTCTTTTGAAGAAATAAAAATAATATTATCATCATAGGCTAACTCTATTCTAGATGTTATCCAAGAATTGCCTTTAAAGACATCATCAATTAAAAAAACAAAAGGTGCTTTAGCATTTAATCGTTTTGGTGCTAAAACGTCGTTAATTTGATTGAAACTACCTCTACCAAAAATAACTCTTGGCACCATGGGAAAGTTTTTATAACTCATTTGGTTGCTTTCTTTTCTAAAGGTAAAAATACCATAATTTTAATTTAAAATTTCTAAAATATCTATTAAGTTATTTATTGTTTTATATTTTTTTCCATTAGTCTCCTTTTTACTTACTTGTTCATGTATCCATGTGGTATGAAAAGGTACATGAATGGCGTTTGCTTTTATATTTACTAATGGTAAAACATCCGATCTTAATGAATTACCTATCATTAAAAACTCTGAAGGCTTAATATCTAGGTTATTTAATAATTTTGAGTAATTAGCTTCTTTTTTGTCACTTAACACCTCTATGTGATGAAAATAATTTGTTAAACCCGATTTTTCAAGTTTTCGTTCTTGGTCTAATAAATCGCCTTTTGTAGCTAGTATAAGTCTGTACTTTTTTGATAGTACTTTTAAAACCTGTTCAACACCATCTAATAGTTCTACGGGTTTATTTAACATGTTTTTTCCAATATTTACAATAGATTCTATGGTTTTTGGTGCTACATTATAGTTTGATATCTCTATAGCAGACTCAACCATTGATAACACAAAAGCCTTTACGCCATAGCCATATAGGTTAAGATTTTGCATTTCTTTTTTAAAAAGTTCTTGATCTATTTTGTTTATGGTTTCATATTCAGATAATAGTTTGCCAAAGGTTATTTCTGCATCTCTAAAATAGGTTTCGTTTACCCATAGTGTATCATCTGCATCAAAGCCAATAACTTTTATGTTTTTATAGTTTACTTCCATATTTTTTTGGCACGAGCTAAATCTTCTGGTGTGTCAATCTCAATACCTTGAATGTTTGTTTCTACCATTTTTATTCTTTTGCCATATTCTAAGTATCGCAATTGCTCTAATTTTTCTGATGCTTCTAATTGTAGCATTGGAAATTTATAAAAATCTAAAATGGCTTGTTTTCTAAAAGCATAAACGCCTTTATGTTTAAAATATTTAATATTAACGTCTTTATCTCTAGGGTATGGTATTACACTACGCGAGAAATATAACGCAAAATTATTTTTGTCAACCGTTACCTTTACCGTATTTGGGTTATTAATTTCTTCTGTATCAGTAATATTTACCATTAATGAAGCCAAATCTACTTCGTTGTTTACATCGTTTTTAAAAACTTCTATTAGCCTACTAAGTGATTCTTTTTCTGTAAAAGGTTCATCACCTTGAACATTGACAACAATGTCTATGTCTAAATGTTCTACGGCTTCGGCAATTCTGTCGCTACCACAATTATGGTCTTTTTTACTCATAATAGCTTGACCGCCATTAGCTATAATTTCATCATAAATAATGCCACTGTCTGTAACAACAATAACATCATCAAACAAATTGGTAGCTATGGTAGCTTGATATGTTCTAACAATAACCGATTTACCGCCAAGGTCTTGCATGAGTTTTCCAGGAAAACGCGTTGCACTATAGCGTGCAGGAATCATTGATATAATTTTCATCAATTGTATTTCAAATGTTTTTCAAAAATAACATAAATATTATATGTTTTTTATGCTCATTAATTTAAAGTTTTTATTTAATGCTTATTGTTCAAAAAAATCATCTTTAAAACCTATAAGGTATAGTGCTTCTTTGGCTCTTGTTATGGCAGTATAAAGCCACCGTAAATATTCGGTGTCAATTCCATTGGGTAAATAGGGTTGTTCTACAAAAACAGTTTGCCACTGCCCACCTTGTGATTTATGACAGGTTATAGCATATGAAAACTTAACTTGCAAAGCGTTAAAGTGTTTGTTTCCTTTTACCTTTAAAAATTTACGATAATTGCTTGTTTCGTTTTCAAAATCTTTCATAACTTCTTGATATAGCCTATTAGAATCATCATAAGATAAAGATGGTGTTTCGGCATCAATAGTATTTAAAAGTAAAACTGTTTCAAAAGGACGCATTCTTGGGTAATCTACCATTCTAACTTTCACTTCGGCAAATCTAAAACCATACAATTCTACTATATTAAAAATTTCTAAAACTTCAATAATATCACCATTTGCAATAAAACCAGCTTCGGTTGTGGGTTTAATCCAGAAATAATTATTTTTAACAACCATTAAGTAATCACCACTAGTTAGCTCGTTTTCATTAAAAAGAATTCTATTTCTAATTTGCTGGTTGTATAAATTGGCACGTTTGTTACTTCTAACAATAATAGCGGTTTCTTCTTTACCCGAATTACTGTAGGCATCATTTATAGCATCCATAATTTCTTGACCATCTTGTAAACGTATGACATCAGAAAAATTAGTTAAATCAAATTTAAATGAGTTGTGATTTGCATTAGATAATGCCTCACGTAATACGGTAGCATTTACTAAAATACCCGAGTTTTGTTCTTGCCTTACCACTTCATCTAACTCCATTTTTGTTACAAGTTTGTTATAGTTTAAACTTAGGTTATCTTCATTTAAAGCCGGACTTAGATTTAATTTTACGGGTGGTAATTGTGCTGTATCACCTATTAAAAGTAGTTTGCACTGATGCCCAGAATATACATACTGCATTAAATCGTCTAGTAAAGAGCCGTTTTCAAACAGTTTAGATTCACCAGGAGTATCTGGTATCATAGAAGCTTCATCAACTATAAATATAGTGTTTTTATGTTTATTGGGTTGTAAAACAAATGTAACGCCACCATTTTTTTCTTTCTTCGGAAAATATATTTTTTTATGAATAGTAAAGGCTTCTTTTTCAGAATAATTTGAAATAACTTTTGCTGCTCTACCAGTTGGAGCCATTAAAACAGCACTTTTTTTAGCTTTCCATAAATTTGTAACAATAGTACCTACAATGGTTGTTTTTCCTGTACCTGCATAACCTTTAAGCACGTATAAGGCATTGGTTTCTTTACTAAAAATGAATTCAGAGAGCTGTTGTAAAACACAATTTTGTTTAGCTGTTGGTTGAAACGGAAACTGTTGTTTTATAAGCGAATAGAATTCTGAAGAGGTCATTAAATATGGTGCTTTTTATAAATTATTCAAATATAGAAATGATTTTTACTCTGTTAGGTTTTTACGATTAAAAAAAAATTGTAGATTTGCTAAAACCATAAAAATAACTTTTTAATTTAAAACATACTATGTTAAAATTCATTCTTATTGCAATTGCAGTGATTTTAGTAACAATTGGCTTAGTAAAGTTAGTTGATAAATTTATTCCCCAAAAATACAAACCTATCTTAAACATAGTGCTTTGGGTTTTAATTGCGTTTTTAGGTTATCAAACCTATATGTCTATTTATGAGCCTATTCAATTTAATCAAATTAAAAATAAACGTTATGCGGCTGTTATTGAAAATTTAATTGATATTAGAGATTCACAACTAGCTCATAAACAAGTTACAGGTAGATTTACTGATAGTTTTGATAATCTTGTTAAATTTATAGATACCGCTCAATTTACTATTACGCAGCGTCGCGATTCTACCATTAAAGATGCTGTTTTATCAAAACAATTTGGTGTTGATATGTTTAAAGAAATAGTAGTTATTGATACACTTGGCTATGTTCCTGTTAAAGATTCATTGTTTAAAACATCCAATCGTTATAAAACCATGATGAATGTTCCGGGTGCTGAAAATGAAAAATTTAAATTACAAGCTGGTTTTATTGAACAAAACAAAATCAATATACCTGTATTTGAAGCTTCTGTTACCAAAAATGTTATTTTAGCAGACCAAAATAGAGATTTATTAATCCAAGAAAACCAAGTCGTATCTGTTGATGGTGTAAATGGCGACAAACTAAAAGTGGGTTCAATGGAAGAAGTTAATACCAATGGTAATTGGCCTAAAACCTATGGTTCTGCAGAATAAAAATGTAACTAATTCTAATAACATAAAACTGTCCATTCAAATAAGTTTGAGTGGACTTTCTTTTTGTATCCTAAACCCAGAAACCAATACTATTACTTTTTTAAAAGAGATAAATTTTGAAAAAAAATTAAATCCGTTAGAATTACTAGATGCTCTAAAAGAGCAATTTAACACCCATCCTATATTAACAGAAAATCAATATGACGTTTGTGTAATACACGACAATAACCTATCGGCATTA
>JALRJA010000433.1 GCA_023255235.1 Flaviramulus sp. | reverse complement strand
AATATCATACCAACGCGATAGCACTTTGGCAATATCTTTTAAGGTCATTGCTTCAAATGTAAAAACACCTTCCTTCCATGAGATTTCATTATAAACATCTACATTTATAAGTTTAAATTTTTTATCTTCTAAATTAAGATTTGCCTGCTGGTTCGGTTTTAAATACTGTTTTTGACTGTTAACATCTATCGATATTAATCCCTCCACCAAAGTGGTATAAATGTTTGTCTCATCTTGATATGCCTTTATATTAAATTCGGTTCCTAAAACTTCTATTTCTTGTGATTTATTAAAAACCTTAAACTTTGAACCTTTGTGAAGTGTGCTTGGTGATACATCAAAATAAGCTTCGCCATAAACAAGTTCTACCTGTCTTGTTTGTCCTTTAATAAAGTTTACTGGGTATTTTAATTGAGTTTCAGAATTTAACCAAACCTCTGTGCCATCAGCTAAAACTACATGAAATTGACCTCCTCTTGGAATGGTTAAATAGTTATATGCTATCTCTTTTGAAGGATTATTATTAGAAATATAAGTTATATTCTCACCATTACTATTGGCATTTTGTGTTTGTATAGGTGTGCCTCTTTCAAGTGCTACTACAGACCCATCTTCTAATGTTAAGGTGGCTTTATCTGTACCTGGTTTGATATTATTTGTGTTTACTATTGTTGGTGTTGTATCTATGTGCGAGTTGAATATAATACCTCTAAATAAATAGGCAGAAATTAAAATACCTGCTATTATTGCAACAGAAGCATATCTGTACCATGTTTTTATAATTAGTGAAAACACTGGCTTTTCTTTTCTTTTTTGTAAACTTTTCTCTATGGTATTCCATGCACTTTCTTTGTTAATTGTAGAATGGTAATCTATTTTATCTACCAAATCTTCTATTTTGATATCTTTAGAGAATGGGTATTTCTTATTAATCTTTTTTAATTGTAACGCTTCAGAAGCAGTTAAAACTTTTAATCTTTTTTTGATTATTAGTATTGATATATGAAAAATATCGTTCATTTCTATATTATAGTATTTATATATAGAACAACAATGTTTTAATATGGTACTATTAAAAACTAATTTATTTTTATGATGTGTAAAAAATCGTTATTGATAATAGCTTAAAAAAGTATTACAAATTATGTTTTGAGTGGATATTATAAAATGAAGTATGAAATAGAAATCATATAAGATGCTTTCCATTTAATTAAACCAATAAAAAATAAATTATTGAACTCAAATCTTGAAACTGCTCTCTTAATATTTTGTAGGATTGTGATTTTAATGTTTTCACCGTTTGTAGTTTTATTTCCAAACTTTCAGCTATTTCAGCATTTTTGAGACCTTTGAGACTTAACTTAATAATTTCTTTTTTTCTATCTGGGAGTACTTCTATAGCATGGTATAACTTACGTACAATTTCTTCTTCAAGAATTTGTTTTAAGAATAAATTGTCATCTTCTAATAGCTGTACAATATTGTCTGCATATTTCTTTTTTACTTTATTGTGCTTAATAACATTGTAACATTTATTACGAACTGTTTTGTACAAATAAACCTTTAGCGACAACTCATCAGGAAAAGTATTGTCTTTTTCCCATAGACCAACAAAAATATCTTGAACTAAATCCTCACATTCGTCTTTTGTGTATAAAAAACGATTGGCATATTGTACGAGTGACCCGTAATATGAATTGAAGATTTCTTTTAAATCTTTTTTATCAATTTTATTATTGTGTTCAATCAATGAATACTGCTTAAATTTCAGGTTAATAATTTGTAAAGATTACAAAACTAATTGGGCACTAATTTATTAATAAAACATTAATATCGTATAAATTAGTCTGAATTATACTTGAGGTTTTGAAAAATACAATCTGCTTTCTCACGCTTTTAACTCACAACTTCTAGCTTTGCAAAACGCAGTAACAACTTCTTAACACCACCATGCTGAAATTTAATTTCGGCTTTAATATCAGCTCCTGAGCCTTCAATCTTTAAAACCTCTCCTGTACCAAACCGCATGTGTTTTACTATATTTCCAACCACTAGTTTACTGTCAAATAAATTAGTGTTTCCATTGGTTTTTAAAACAGGTTTTAAGTTTTTTGGTGTGCTATGGGTTTCCTCTGGTTTCTTTTTTAAGTTGGCCTTATTAAAAGTTACTTGTTTAGCAGGTTTATATCTAATTTTATTAGGCTCTACATCTCCAAAAATATCGGCAGAAAGCATAGGGTTAAAACGGCGTTCTTCTATAGGTGTTATAATATCTAAATACTGTTGGTCTATTTCTTCAATAAACCTGCTAGGTTCTGAATCTACTAATTTCCCCCAACGATAGCGTGATAAGGCATAGGTTAAATAGGCTTGCTTTTCTGCTCGTGTTAACGCAACGTAAAATAGGCGTCGCTCCTCCTCTAGTTCACTGCGTGTATTCATGCTCATGGCACTTGGAAATAAATCTTCCTCAAGACCTACAATATAAACATAAGGAAATTCTAATCCTTTAGCTAAATGTATGGTCATTAATGCTACATGATTACTATCGCCTTTATCGGCATCTAAATCGGTTGCTAAGGCAACATCTTCTAAGAATTCTGCTAAAGAACCTGTGGTATCGGCA
>JALRJA010000294.1 GCA_023255235.1 Flaviramulus sp. | reverse complement strand
AAATTATCATCCATAAATACGGTCCTTTCTGCATTAAAAGTACTAAAACAATTTACTATAGGCAAAAACTATACCTAAAAAAACTAACTAGATGGCTAATAGAAAAAAATTATTAATAAAATCAAAACTTTTTTAAAGATAGTTGTTAACCAAAAAGCATATTATAATTGTTAATAAAAAACGTTAAAAAAAGCTCTTTAGGGCTTATAGAAACTAACGAAATATGTATATTAGCGTGTTTTGAATACACATAAAACTAAATTAAATTTTATATGATAGAAGGAGAGAAATTGATCCCAATTAACATTGAGGATGAGATGAAATCTGCTTACATTGATTATTCAATGTCAGTTATTGTGTCACGTGCATTACCAGATGTAAGAGATGGTTTAAAGCCAGTTCACAGGCGTGTACTTTATGGTATGCATGAACTGGGTGTTAGATCTAATACAGCACATAAAAAATCGGCTAGAATAGTTGGAGAGGTTTTAGGTAAATACCATCCACATGGTGACACATCTGTTTATGATGCGATGGTTAGAATGGCTCAAGAGTGGAGCTTGCGTTATATGCTTGTAGATGGTCAAGGTAATTTTGGTTCTATAGATGGCGATAGCCCTGCGGCTATGCGTTATACAGAGGCACGTATGCGAAAAATATCTGAAGACATGTTGGCAGATATAGAGAAGGAAACCGTAGATCACAAATTAAACTTTGACGATACTTTACAAGAACCAACTGTTTTACCAACACGAATTCCGGGTCTTCTAGTTAATGGTGCTTCTGGAATTGCTGTAGGTATGGCAACCAATATGCCACCACACAACCTAACTGAAGTTGTAAACGGCACCATTGCCTATATTGATGATAACAATATAGAAATTGATGAATTAATTAAGCATGTTAAAGCTCCCGATTTTCCTACCGGTGGAACCATTTATGGTTATGATGGTGTAAAAGAAGCTTTTCAAACAGGAAGAGGTCGAGTTGTTATTAGAGGCAAAGCCAATATAGAAGAAGTTGCAGGTAGAGAGTGCATTATCGTTACTGAAATTCCTTACCAAGTCAATAAAGCTGAAATGATTAAAAAAACAGCCGATTTGGTAAACGATAAAAAACTAGAAGGCATTGCAACCATTCGTGATGAATCTGATAGAAAAGGTATGCGCATTGTTTATGTTTTAAAAAGAGACGCTATTCCTAATATTGTTTTAAATAAATTATTTAAATACACCGCTTTACAGTCATCATTTAGTGTTAACAACATAGCATTAGTAAATGGGCGTCCTCAACTTTTAAACTTAAAAGAATTAATACATTATTTTGTAGAACACAGGCATGAAGTTGTTGTAAGACGCACAACCTACGAATTACGCAAAGCAGAAGAACGGGCTCATATTTTAGAAGGTTTAATAATAGCATCAGACAATATTGATGAAGTTATTGCTTTAATTAGAGCCTCTGCAAATGCCGATGAAGCTCGCGAAAAATTAATGGAGCGTTTTAAACTTTCAGAAATTCAAGCAAAAGCTATTGTAGAAATGCGTTTGCGTCAATTAACAGGTTTAGAACAAGACAAATTGCGTGTTGAGTATGATGAGTTAATGGCAACTATTGAAGATTTAAAAGACATTCTTGATAAAAAAGACCGTAGAATGGACATTATTAAAACGGAATTAGAAACCATAAAAGAAAAATATGGTGATGAACGCCGTTCTACTATTGAATATGCCGGTGGTGATTTAAGTATAGAAGACATGATTCCTGATGAGAAAGTAGTTATTACTATCTCTCATGCTGGCTATATAAAACGAACCTCACTTACAGAATATAAAACACAAAACAGAGGTGGTGTGGGTCAAAAAGCCTCAACTACACGAAATGAAGATTTCTTAGAACATCTATTTGTAGGAACCAATCATCAATATATGCTTTTCTTCACACAAAAAGGAAAATGTTTCTGGATGCGTGTTTATGAAATTCCTGAAGGAAGCAAAACATCAAAAGGAAGAGCTATTCAAAATCTAATAAATATAGAACAAGATGATAAAGTAATGGCATTCATTTGTACTCAAGATTTAAAAGATGATGCATACATTAACAGTCATTATGTTATTATGGCAACTAAAAACGGTCAAGTAAAAAAGACCTCTTTAGAGCAGTATTCACGCCCAAGAACAAATGGTATTAATGCCATAACCATAAAAGATAATGACGAATTATTAGAAGCCAAGTTAACCACCGGAAACAGTCAAGTAATGCTAGCTTTAAAATCGGGCAAAGCTATTAGGTTTGAAGAAGCCAAAACAAGACCAATGGGTAGAGGTGCTTCTGGTGTAAGAGGAATTACTTTGGCAAACAAAAAAGACGAAGTTATTGGTATGGTAACCATTGAAAACCCCTTAGAAGAAACCGTATTAGTAGTTTCAGAAAACGGCTATGGTAAGCGTACTTTTATAGACGATCCAGAAGACGGAGAAGCTGTTTACAGAATTACGAATAGAGGCGGAAAAGGCGTAAAGACCATTTCAATTACCGAAAAAACAGGCAATCTAGTAGCTATTAAAAGTGTGACAGATAATGATGATTTAATGATTATTAATAAATCTGGTATCGCTATAAGGCTTGCGGTTGAAAATTTACGAACTATGGGAAGAGCCACACAAGGCGTAAAATTAATTAATTTAAAAACAACCGATTCAATTGCTGCCGTTGCTAAGGTAATGCGTGATGAAAATGAAGAAGAAGATTCAGAAATTACTGAGAACACTTCAACTCTTGAAGATGGCACAACTCTTGATAATTCAATAGACGAACCCAATACTGAAAATTAAACATTAATATTACTAAAAATGAAAAAACAACTAATCATTGCTTTAGTGTTTTCAATAAGTGCCTTTTCATTTGCACAAAAAAAAGAATTGAAAGCCGTAGAAAAAGCAATTAAAAGTGCTAACTTCACAGAAGCTAAGCAAGCCCTAAAAGCTGTAGAACCTATGCTGTCATCATTAGATGATAAACTTAAATCACAGTACTATTATCTTAACGCCGTATCCTTATTTGCAAAAGGAAATGCTAGCAATCAAGAAATAGAAGATGCAATTAAAAGTTTAGATGAGGTTAAAATTGGTTATAAAGATGAGAGTAATCAATTAAAAACCGATATGCTTAATAAATTTTTAGAAAAAGGTAACAAAGCCTATGAAGAAAACAACTATAAAGCAGCTTCTACATATTTTGAATCGGCATATAAGGTAAGAGAAACCGATACCGTCTTTTTATACTATGCAGCTGCAACAGCTGTTAACGTACAAGATTATGATAGAGCACTCACACTATATCACAAACTAAAAGATTTAGGTTATACAGGTATTGAAAAACAATATTTTGCAACCGATAAAGAATCGGGAGAAGAAGTTGTTTTAGATAAAGGCACAAGAGATTTATATGTTAAAGCAGGAAGTCATATCAAGCCAGGTGAGCGTACTACAGAGTCAAAAAAACCAGAAATTGTAAAAAATATAGCGTTAATTTATGTTAGCCAAGGCGATAATGATAAAGCATTAACAGCTATGAAAGACGCCCGAGATGAAAGCCCAGATGATATAAATTTATTATTGTCTGAAGCTAATATTCATTATAAAATGGGCAATAAGGAAACCTTTAAAGAGTTATTAGAACAAGCAACCAAAATGGATCCTTTAAATGGTGAATTACAATATAACTTAGGCGTTATTGCAGCCGAGTCTGATCATCCGGAAGAAGCCAAAGCTTATTATGAAAAAGCTATAGAATTAGATCCTACTTATGTTAATTCTTATATTAATATGTCTGCTTTAATATTAGCACAAGAAGAATCAATTATTAAAGAAATGAATGGCTTAGGCACATCAAAAGCAGATGATAAACGCTATGATGAATTAAGAGAAAAAAGACAAAATTTATATAG
>JALRJA010000290.1 GCA_023255235.1 Flaviramulus sp. | reverse complement strand
ATGTTATAAACCATATAAAAACCTATTCTAAACTTTTAGAACAGGGTGATTATGAACTTGTTAAAACTGAATATGAAGCTAATTTATTTAGAAAAAACAAACCGTCAACGTTTAAAAATTCAGAGGGTGAGTTGTTTTCTGGTTTTATTATTGGGGTAACTAAATACGGCAAGTTGCGAGTACTTATTGAAGATGAGATTGAAAAAAAGTTTGATTTTAAAGAGGTTATGTTACTGTATTAAATAGCTTTTGGAATACTACTAACTAGAGTTTCAATAAATTTACTAATAGGGTTTTTTATCATCATGGCCATCATAGGATTAAAATTGCCTGTAAATTCTAGTTGTACTTTGCTTGTAGTTTCATCTATTTTATCAATATTGCCAACAAGAGAAAAGTCTATTGTTCCACCTGCCGCACCTAAAACAATTTTATTTGGATGAATGACTTCTTTCTTTTTAAGTATTATCTCTGGCATTCCTTTAAGTGCAAATAGAAACCGCTCATTGTCTAAAACTTCAAACTTATTTATGTTTTCTGGCATTAAAGATTCAAAATTTTTAACATCAGATAAAAAATCAAAAACGGCTTCTTGGGGTTTATTAACGTTTATTTGTGGAGATTCTAAATTCATTATTAAAGGTAATACTAGTTATATGTTTTTACAAAAGTGTTATTTTTTTGAAATAGCACGCCATTCACTTGGGTTGGTATTCCATTCAGATAAAGTTTTAGATTCTTTTTCTGATATGTAGTTGGTTTCTAAGGCTTTTTCCAATAAATTTTCATAATTACTTAGCGTATGAAGGCGTATATTTTCTTTTTTAAAATTTTGATTGGCCACTTCAAAACCATAACTAAAAATGGCAACCATTCCTTTTAGGTTTACACCTATTTCTTTTAAAGCTTTTACAGCGTTTAAACTACTTTTTCCTGTGCTAATTAAATCTTCTACTACGACAACATTTTGACCACTTTCTACAAAACCTTCAATTTGGTTTTTTCGGCCATGACTTTTTGCATCTGGTCTTACATAAATAAAAGGTAAGCCCAAATATTCGGCAACTAATATACCAATACCAATAGCACCTGTTGCAACGCCTGCAATAACATCAGGTTTGCCATATTCTTTTTCAATGTGTTTCCCTATGGTTTCGCGAATGTAATTTCTTATGGTTGGATATGATAAGACAATTCGATTATCACAATAAATGGGCGATTGCCATCCAGAAGCCCATGTAAAGGGTTCTTTTGGAGAAAGTTTTATAGCATGTATTTGCAGTAAAACTTCGGCTGTTTTTTTGGCGGTTTCTTTATTAAAAATCATGCTTGCAAATTTACATATAAATTTAATTTTAACTAGGTTTAGCTGGTAATAAAAAATATTTTTTGTGAAAAAGTTCGCGTTCTTAGTAAAAATGATATTTTTACCAAGTTAAAAATTGTAATTATACTTGGTTATGTATAAAGTTTTTGTTGGCAATAAGCCAATAATTTTAACTACAGTAGTAGAAAAAGAAACCTATTTTAAAAACTATTTGCTTGCTACTGTAAATATTAAAAAAGTAATTAGAAAACTCAATACTACAAACCTAGAAGAGGTTAGATTAATTCATAAAAATAAAGATAAACTTTTAAAAAAATTTTTAAATAAATTGCCCAATGTTATAGCTGGTGGAGGCAAAGTATATAACGATAAAGGAGCTGTTTTATTTATTTATAGAAACAATAAATGGGATTTACCCAAAGGTAAAGTTGAAAGAAAAGAAGCTGTAGAAAAAGCGGCTATTAGAGAAGTAACAGAAGAAACGGGCGTTTCAGGATTAGAAATTACAAAACCTCTTGACACAACCTATCATATTTTTAAACGAAATGGTCGTTATAAAATAAAAATTACTTATTGGTTTGAAATGAAAACCCAATACACAGGTAAATTACAGCCACAAGAATCAGAAGGAATATCAAAAGTTACTTGGCTTAATAACAAAGAGATAAAAGAAGCTCTTTCAAATTCATACGCCAATATTAAATCATTAATTTAGCTATTTTTATTACCAAAGTAATTTGTTTTAATAGATTCCATGGCTTCTTTACCATGAATTATAGCTGTTACTTTATTCCAAACATCGCAGTCTATAATTTGCTTTAATGGTTGTTCTACATGTAAAATTTTTTTAAAAACTTTATCAATTTTTTTATCCCAAACTTTATAATATTTCAGCAAGTCATCTGGATATACAATTTTTCTTCTGCTGCCTTCATCAAAGGCTCTAAAAGGTTTAGAAATGTTTAGATATCCATAATCATCGGTTACTTGTTGACCGGGTAATATATCTCTAATAGCTATTTCAAAATCATAAGCTGTAGTTAAACAGTTTGAATTAAAACTATGGTTTACATATCTGCCATTATCCCAACATAAAACAAGGTTTCCATTATTACTCCTAAAAGTATAGGTATCTAAAATGCTTTGGTATATGGCATCCATGTTTTCAAACTCTCTAGGGCTAAATTCTCTGTCTAATTTATCTTTAACCCAAGTAATTGTTCCAGCTGGAATTAATTTTGTAGCAACCACGCCATAACCTATTTCATTACTAATAAATTTTAACTCGGTATCTGGATGAATCATGATTTTATCAATTTAATTAAAGGTTTAAAAACCAATCTAAATTATATTTTTTCTTGCATTATTTTGATACTTATTTCAAAATAATTTTGCAACAGTTATTTGTTCCAATAACTACATAATAATGGGTTTTATTGTTATCTGTTTTTTAAGATACTAAGCCAAATAATAAGAAGCATTTCAAACGTTATAGGTTCTCTATAACCTAATTTATCATGGTTCTTTTAGGTTAGGAGTAAATTAACTGTAAATTTGCAGCTTCAAAAAAAATACCATGACAGAATTTATTCGTAAACGAACGGCAAATGCAAAAGATGATATTTTAAGCGGCATTACAGTTGCTTTGGCACTTGTGCCAGAAGCTGTAGCATTTGCTTTTGTAGCAGGTGTTGACCCACTAGTAGGATTGTATGCTGCCTTTATGATAGGGTTAATTACATCTATTTTTGGCGGTCGTCCAGGTATGATTAGCGGTGCAACCGGTGCTTTAGCAGTTGTTATGGTAAGTTTGGTTGCAAAAGGAAACACCTTTGGTGCAGAAAGTGAAAACTTAGGATTATATTATTTATTTGCAACCGTAATTTTAATGGGTATTATACAAATGCTAGCAGGCTTTTTGAAACTTGGAAAGTTTGTAAGACTCATTCCGCATCCTGTAATGATGGGGTTTGTAAACGGCTTAGCCATTGTAATATGTTTATCACAATTAGGCATGTTTAAAAACGCATCAGGAGCGTGGTTTACAGGAACACAATTATATACTATGCTTGGTTTGGTAGCCTTAACAATGTTAATTATGTTTGGCTTACCAAAACTAACCAAAAAACTACCCGAAGCTTTAATAGCTATTCTAGTTGTTTCTGCAATTGTTATTTTTGGAAAACTAGACGTTGCTACCGTTGGTAGTTTTATACAAGACGGAGGTGGTAAAGGATTACAAGGAGGCTTACCACAATTTCAAACAGCTATTTTTAACAAAGTACCCTTAAATTGGGAAACATTACGCTTTATTGGTCCTTACGCCTTAATACTAGCAGCCATAGGTTTAATAGAATCGTTAATGACACTAAACCTTGTAGATGAGCTAACAGAAACAAGAGGAAACACCAACAGAGAATGCCTAGCACAAGGCGGTGCAAATATAATTACAGGATTTTTTGGCGGCATGGGTGGTTGTGCAATGATTGGGCAATCTCTAATTAACATTAAATCTGGTGGTAGAACACGTTTATCGGGCATTGTAGCAGCAGTTTTATTGCTAATTTTCATACTTTTTGCATCAAAATACATAGAGCAAATTCCCATAGCGGCTTTGGTAGGCGTTATGTTTATGGTAGTAATTGGCACATTTGCTTGGAGTAGTTTTAGAATTTTAAACAAAATACCTTTTAGTGACGTTATTGTTTTAGTATCTGTATCAGCCTTAACCGTAATTTTTGATTTAGCAATAGCAGTACTAGCCGGAATTATTATTAGTGCCTTGGTATTCTCATGGGAAAACGCCAAACGTATTAGAGCCCGTAAGCGAATGAAAGAAGATGGCACTAAAGTTTACGAAATTTGGGGACCATTATTCTTTGGTTCAATCATAGCATTTAACGAAAAATTTGATGTAAAAAACGACCCAGATAAAGTAGAAATTGATTTCATAGAATCTCGTGTTAGCGACCACTCGGCATTAGAAGCCATTTTTAATTTAGTAAACAAATACAAAGCAGAAGGCAAAACCATAAAACTAAAACATTTAAGCCCCGACTGTAAAATATTGCTTTACAAAGCAAACCCTAAATTTAGAGAAGTTATTATTGAAGACATTGACGACCCACGCTACCATTTGGCAGAAAACCCAGAAGCATTTACCAAAGCCCTTTCAGAGTATAAATTTTAAAGCATTAATTTGGGCGTTACCCTTCGGGTCGGGCTTTCCGTTATATCTTTTTATTACATAAAAAGGATGCCACTTCAATCCCTAACGCAAAACAAGCCAGTTTTTTTAAAACAAAATTAGTTTGTTACTCTAACACTATCAGGAACAAGCTTTGTATAATCGCCATTATTTCTAATCACATCACGAACAATAGAAGAAGCAATATATGAAGTACTAGCGGCAGTTAAAAGAAAAACAGTTTCAATTTCAGACAAACTTCTGTTAGTATGAGCAATAGCTTTTTCAAATTCAAAATCGGCAGGATTTCGTAGTCCACGTAAAATAAAATCAACACCTATTTCATTGCAAAAATCAACCGTTAAACCTTTATATGTTACAACTTTCACTTTAGGTTCATGAGCAAAAGCTTCTTCAATAAATTTTTTGCGTTCATCTAGAGAAAACATATATTTTTTATCAGAATTCACACCAATAGCTATAATAATTTCATCAAAAAGAGTAACACCACGTTTTATAATATCACAATGCCCCAAAGTTAATGGGTCAAAAGAACCAGGAAATAAGGCACGTTTCATTTAGTATAAATTTTACAGTTTTTATAAGTTAAAATTACAATATTTATTTCAAAGCTTCTACAATGGCATTATCAAATAAATCGGCTAATTCAATTCCAGCAGCTTTAGCTTGTTGCGGTAAAATACTTTCTTTAGTTAAACCCGGCACAGTATTTATTTCAAGCAAATAGGGTTCGCCGTCTTTAAAAATATACTCACTTCTGCTAAAGCCCTTTATTTTTAGAATTTCATAAACTCTTTTAGCAACTGCAATTACCTTATTTTCTTGTTCTTTAGAAATTCTTGCCGGTGTTATTTCTTGAGATTTACCTAAGTATTTAGCTTCATAATCAAAAAAATCTTTTTCAGAAACTATTTCTGTAATAGGTAAAACTTTTGTTTTTCCATGGTAGGTAATAACACCAACAGAAACTTCTGTACCATCTAAAAAAG
>JALRJA010000287.1 GCA_023255235.1 Flaviramulus sp. | reverse complement strand
CTCTACAACACTAATGGGTTTGTTTTTTGTTTGATTAATAAGCTTGTTGTAGTCTAAAACAGGGTCTTTTTTACTTATAAACATCAGTTGTTTGTATGGCTTATTTTCTAAAAGAAAGCTGTTGTTTGGTCTAATTTTCATGCCTTCTAAAGCAGCAATAATGCCTTGCAATGGCGTTTGTAAAGCTTCTTTTTTTATGAGTTTAATGGCCGCTTTAAAAAGCACCCTATTTTTAGGTCTGAATAAATTTGAAATAGACAAGTTTATAAATTTTTTATGATTTTCTTTAACGGCTGCAATAGCACGGTTTCTGTTTTTTATTTTTTCAACAGAATCGGCTTCTGCTGTTGAGTTTATTAAACAAAGGCCGATAATTTTTTGAGGGTTTTTTGCCGCATAAGCAAGTGCTACATAACCTCCCATAGAATGACCTGCAAAATAAGCTTTATTAATGCCGCATTTTTTTAAAACAATGTCAACAAATTCAGCCATAAGTTCCATAGTGTGAATATAGCCTATACAGCCTGTTTTTCCATGCCCTAATAAATCGATACAAATAACCCTGTTGTTTTTAGATAATTTTGAAACAAAAGGAATCCACATGCTGCTATTTTCTAAAAAACCGTGTAATAAAATTAGTGGTATTCCTTGACCATCATCGGTATAAGAAACAGAAATGCCTTTGTGTTTTAAAATCATTTTTAACCCGTATTAAAACCAATTTTAACCTTACGATTTCACTTTTTTAATTGCCGCAAAGGCTTTGTCAACATAGGCATCTTCAACCAAAATAGTAAACTCATTAGTGGTAGATATAACTTCATACAAAACCACTCCTTCCCACGCTAAACGTTTAAAAAAATGATAATACAAACCAGCAATTTTTGAGTTGTCTTTTGGTAAATTAATACTGATAGCCGATAAACTATCTTGAAAAGCCAAAATAGTTTCTTTTTTTAATTGATTGTCAACAAACGAATTTAAACTACTTGAAATGATAATATTACTCTCGTGAATGCCTCTTGTAAAAGTGTAAAATAATTTTGATTCTTGATTTATCCTTTCAAGAATTTTGGCATGGTTATCAATAATGGTATCAGAATTTTTTATAGTAAAATCGGTTAGGTTTGAACGCACAGTTATATCACCTAAATTTTGAATAACGCGTTTCATTTTCACCGTATTTGATAATGATGAAGGCGGATTGTATCGCCTCAAAGCCATCATAATAGCACCTGGTTTAACTTCTTTTTTAAGCATGTTGCTAATTGGTTCGGTGAGTTCAATAGCCAAAGCACTATAGTTTATAATATTTCTTGAAAGCGCTTCTTCCAAATAGGGTTGGGCAATTAAAATGTCTTCAACACAGTTTGATACTGTTTTCATCGGTTTTGTTTAATAAAGTTGAAATAACAAGTTTGTAATGTTAACTATTTAACAATATGTGTAAAAGTAAACATTTTTTTCAATAAACAATGTTATTTGAAGAATCTCTACTAGTTTTGTATAGATAATTCTTTATTATGAAAGTATTCAAATTTGGAGGAACTTCTGTTGGTTCTATAGAAAATATGAACCAGGTAAAAAATATCATTACCGATGGTAATAAAAAAGTGGTAGTACTTTCGGCAATGTCTGGTACTACTAATCAATTACTGGCTATAGCTCATGATATTGAACACAATTTTCCTAATGAAGCAATTGATAAAATAAACAAGCTTCATGAAACATATTTTACAACCATTCACAAGCTCATACAAAATAAAGCCTTAAGCGAGGATGTTAAAAATTACGTTTCCGGAATTTTTAATTTATTGGTTTCATGCACTTATGAAACGTTTTCAAAAACTTTAGAAAACAAAATTGTAGCACAGGGCGAATTGCTTTCAACCTATATGTTTAATAGTTATTTAAAACAAGAAGGCATTGCTTCGGCGTTATTACCAGCTCTTAATTTTATGCGAATTGACAGCTTTAATGAACCTGATATGGCTTATATTGAAAAGCATTTTCAGCTTACCATACAGAAAACTGAAAACGCACAAATATATATTACACAAGGGTTTATTTGTATGGATAGTAATGACAGTATTTCTAATTTACAACGAGGTGGAAGTGATTATACAGCAACTATTATTGGTGCTGCTATAAAAGCAGAAGAAGTTCAAATTTGGACAGATATTGACGGTATGCATAATAACGACCCAAGGTATGTTGAAAATACCAAACCAATTTCAAACTTATCATTTGATGAAGCAGCCGAATTAGCATACTTTGGTGCTAAAATTTTACATCCTCAAACAGTTACACCAGTTAGGGTTGATGGCATTCCTATTAGGTTAAAAAACACCATGAACCCCGAAGCTTTTGGAACATTAATTTCTAATGAAACATCAATTCATGGTGTCAAAGCCATTGCAGCTAAAGATAATATTACAGCTATAAAAATTAAATCAGCTCGTATGTTACAAGCCCATGGTTTCTTAAAAAAGGTTTTTGAAATATTTGAAACCTATACAACAGCTATTGATATGATAACCACATCGGAGGTTGCTGTTTCTTTAACTATTGACGATGATACCAATCTTGAAAAAATAGTAGCCGAACTTGAAAAAATAGCTACAATAGAAGTTGATAAAAATCAGAGTATTGTTTGTTTAGTTGGGCATTCTGTAGTAAAACATCAAGATACCTACAAGCTATTTCAAATATTACAAGATGTGAAAATACGAATGATTTCTTATGGCGGAAGCAACAACAATATTTCACTCTTGATAGATACAAAAGATAAAATACTTACACTTCAAAAACTGAATTTTTATTTATTTGAATTAGTCACTCTGTAAATTAGAGTTTTTGTAGCATTAAAAGGGGTTATCATAGTATATCCCCTTTTTATTTTTTAGTCATTAACTCCTCAATTTCATCGGCTTCAATAGGAATATTTTGCATTAAGTTAAAAGGTACGCCAGTTTCTTGAATAACCACGTCATCTTCTAAACGAACACCAAACCCCTCATCAGGAATATAAATACCGGGTTCAACAGTAAAAACCATATTTGCTTGCATGGGTTCGGTTAATATACCATAATCATGGGTATCTAAACCTATATGATGTGAAGTTCCGTGCATAAAATATTTTTTATAAGCAGGCCAATCTGGGTTTTCATTTTGTACATCGGCTTTATCAATTAAACCCAAACCTAGTAATTCGCTAGTCATTAATTTTCCAACTTCAATATGATAATCTGCCCAAATAGTGCCTGGTAATAGCATATTGGTAGCTTCATTTTTAACCCTATTAACTGCATTATAAACGTCTTTTTGTCTTTTTGAAAAAGTACCTGAAATGGGTATCGTTCTAGTTAAATCACTAGAATAGTTGGCATATTCTGCCGCCACATCCAATAGAATTAAATCACCTTCTTTGCATTGCTGATTGTTTTCAATATAATGTAAAACATTGGCATTATTGCCAGAAGCTATAATAGGGGTATAAGCAAACCCTTTTGATCTATTACGTAGAAACTCGTGCATTAATTCTGCTTCAATTTCATATTCCCAAACACCTGGTTTTACAAAGTTTAATAAGCGTCTAAACCCTTTTTCAGTAATATTACAGGCTTTTTGCATTAAGTCAATTTCTAAAGGGTGTTTAATAGAACGTAAGCTTTGTAAAATAGGGTTGCTTTTAGCAACACTATGTGCCGGATATTTTGCTTTTAGCCATTTGGTAAACCTATCTTCTCGTGTTTCTGTTTCTACACGAGCTCTGTAATGTTCGTTGGTGTTAATGTAAACCGTGTCGCATTGCGTCATGAGTTCAAAGATAATTTTCTCCATGTCTTTAAGCCAATAAACGGTTTTAATTCCGCTGGTTTTAAAGGCAGCCTCTTTAGTTAATTTTTCACCTTCCCAAATAGCAATGTGCTCATTGGTTTCTCTTAAAAATAAAAGCTCTCGATGTATTTCTTTAGGAGAATTTGGGAATAAAACCAAAATACTTTCCTCTTGGGCTATACCACTTAAATAAAAAATATCGCGATGCTGCTCAAAAGGCATTGTGCTATCGGCACTTATTGGATAAATATCATTAGAGTTAAAAAAAGCAATGCTGTTAGGCTTCATTTTTGCCATAAAATGCGCTCTATTTTTTATAAAAAGCGTATTATCAATTGGGGTGTATTTCATAATGAGTAAAAATTTAGTTTTATAAATTTAGTAAAACTAATAAATTTAAACTATAAATTAGTTACATTTGGATATGCCTTTAAATTTTAATCACAAATAAACCTTTTTTTATGAAAGTCAATTGGTTTTTAAAATGGTCATTATGTTTCGTAATCTATTGTGAATTTACAAAACCTATAAATGCCCAATGTCTCCTTGTAGAAATACCATTAAAACAGCAAATAGAAAATGCTAGCTTAGTGGTAGAAGGTAAAGTGGTTGAAAAAAAATCATTCAAAAACAATAATGACGGCTTAATTTACACAGTAAACACCGTTGAAGTTTATAAGGTTTTTAAAGGCATACCCATATCTACTATTGACGTTGTTACTTTAGGAGGCTCGGTTGGTTTGAAAGCATTAGTTGTATATCCTAACTTAGTGCTTCAAAAAGGGGATATTGGTATTTTTACTTTAACTGAAACCAATACGCTTTCTGCTAATAATAAATTATCTAAAACTAAACAATATAAACCTTATGCTTCTGTTCAAGGGTTTTATAAGTATAATTTACATGATGATTTAGCGGTTAATCCGTTTAATAAAAAACAAGGAATCAAATCCAACTTTTATAAGGATATTGAGAAACATACCAACAAAGCGTTTCTTAAAACCACCAATTTTGATACTGAGGCATTTCAATTTAATAACAGGCAAAATAGAGCCAAAGGTCTTAATACACCTAGTAATATAACCTTAGACAAATCTGTAGTTTCAGCAGGAACCAAAGATGTTTTAACTATTACAGGCAGTGGTTTTGGAGCCACCAAGGGTAGTGTTTTCTTTAGAAATTCTGACGATGGTGGAGCCACTTTTATTAGTGCCTTAGACACCCAAGTATTAACATGGAATGATATTGAAATTACGGTTGAGGTACCATCAAGAGCTGGAACTGGGTCTATTTTTATTGAAGATAGCAACAATGTGCAATCGCCACTTTCTACTGTATTAACAGTATCTTATGCTGAAATAAATATAGATGTACTACTTCCAACAGGTGAAGAAGCGTTTCCTGTTCAACACATAAGAGCGGATAGTAATGGCGGTTATATTTGGGAAATGCAAACAGATTTTTTTAATGATACCGAGCATCCAGGAGCTCGTGCCGATTTTGAAAATGCTTTGAATGATTGGGTATGCCAAACAGGTATAAACTGGTCTGTAAGTAATACTGCCACAGCAAATGAATCAGATGGAACATCTGATGTAAATCAAATTCGTTTTGACAATGGATCTGAACTTGATGTTGGCATTCTTGGCGTACAGGTTTCTTGGTATGATGGCTGTTTAGAACAAGACTCTTTAAAAGCATACGTTATAGAAACAGATATCATTTTTGATGATCAAACCAATTGGCATTTTGGCGATGGTTTACCCAGCTCTAATCAAGTTGATTTTCAAAGCGTTGCTATACACGAATTAGGTCATGCACACCAATTAGCACATGTAATAGACACTGTTTTTAATGGAAATAATTTGGATGATGTAATGAACTACGCCATATCAAACGGGGTACAACAACGAGTTCTAAATAATAATAACATAACCGCAGCTAACAATGTGCAAAATAGAAGTATAAATAACATGGCTTGTCTTGAACCGGTAATGACCAATGCCTCTTGCCCTTTGGGGGTTGACGATATAGAATTTAAAGACGCCATTACCCTGTATCCAAACCCAGCAAAAAATCAGGTTTTTGTTAAAAATGAATCATCTACAAATCTTAAAAAAGTAGTTGTTTACGATTTAACAGGAAGGTTGGTTTTTGAAAATACTATATCTACCAATATAAAAACAGTTCCTATTAATTTAATTGGTGTTTCTTCTGGAGTTTATCTTATTGAAATTCATTCTGATGGGCCTAAAATCACCAAAAAATTAATTGTAGAATAGTCAAAACTCAATAAAGCAGAAAAAAGCTTTCTTATAACCATTCTAAATAACAAAAACTAGTCTAAGTTACTTGCCTATAAATACATACTAACTTACCTTTGCATAAATAAAAATAAGTTGTTAAAATGGGCAGATTTTTTAAATCTTCAATTGGAAGAAAAGTAGCCATGGCGCTTTCTGCATTCTTCCTTATGTTTTTCTTGTTACAGCATTTTTTAATCAATATTTTATCGGTTTTTAACCCCAATCTTTTTAATGAAGTTTCTCACTTTATGGGAACAAACCCTTTAGTGCAATTTGCATTGCAACCTGTATTAATTTTTGGTGTGGTTTTTCATTTTGTAATGGGCTTTATTTTAGAAATAAAAAATAAACAAGCCAGAAACATTGTTTATGTGAAAAATAATGGTGCTGCCAACTCAACCTGGATGAGCAGAAATATGATTTACAGTGGTATAGCTATTCTTGCTTTTATGATACTACACTTTATTGATTTTTGGTTTCCAGAAATTAATATTAAATACATAAAAGGCGATTGGTCTGGAACCATGGAAGGCATAGAAGGATTTAGATATTTCGACGAGTTAACCCATAAATTTATAAGCCCCATTAGAGTTGGTGCCTATGTAATTGCATTTGTGTTTTTAGCCCTGCATTTATTACATGGTTTTACATCGGCTTTTCAATCAATGGGTTCTAATGCTGGTAGAAAGAAAACACTACAAAGTATTGGGAAAGCGTATTCAATTATCATTCCTTTAGGCTTTATTTTTATAGCACTATATCATCATTTTAACCAGTAATTTTACTAAGTATGGCTTTAGATTCAAAAATACCAAAAGGTCCAATTCAAGATAAATGGACAAGCTATAAGGACAAAATTAACTTAGTCAACCCAGCAAATAAAAGACATATTGATATTATTGTTGTAGGAACAGGTTTGGCAGGTGGTTCTGCAGCGGCAACTTTAGCAGAATTGGGTTATAATGTAAAAGCTTTTTGTTACCAAGATTCGCCACGTAGAGCACACTCTATTGCAGCACAAGGCGGAATTAATGCCGCTAAAAATTATCAAGGTGATGGCGATTCAACCTACAGGCTGTTTTATGACACAGTAAAAGGAGGTGACTACCGTTCGCGTGAAGCAAATGTATATCGTTTAGCCGAAGTTTCTGCTAATATTATAGACCAATGTGTAGCTCAAGGAGTGCCATTTGCGAGAGATTATGGTGGGTTGTTAGATAACCGGTCATTTGGTGGGGTATTAGTATCTAGAACATTTTACGCAAAAGGGCAAACAGGGCAACAGTTATTATTAGGAGCCTATTCTGCAATGAATAGACAAATAGCTCGTGGAAAAATACAAATGTATAACCGTCATGAAATGCTAGATGTTGTAAAAATTGACGGCAAAGCCAGAGGTATTATTGCTAGAAATTTAGTAACAGGTGACATTGAGCGGCATTC
>JALRJA010000267.1 GCA_023255235.1 Flaviramulus sp. | reverse complement strand
ATACTACTATACAAAGCATGTATGCTCCAGAATTTTCTAGCCATAGTAACAGTTTTAGGGTTACTGTTATCAATTAATTGCGTTTTTTATAAAAACATAGCGTGTTTTGTAATGTTTTTAAACTAGTTGCTACTAAGGTTTGATAAAGGTATTATTTTATTTACTATCTTTAAATTTACTAACTAAAATGTTTTATTATGAATTCAAAAGTTTTTATGGTTTTAAGAATACTTCTAGGGTTATTTGTATTGGTTTTTGGTCTTAACAAATTTCTGCATTTTATACCAATGGGAGAGATGTCTCAAGAGGCAGGGGCTTATTTTGGGGCATTGGTAAGTACCAAAACATTAACGCTTGTTGCTGTTGTTGAAATTGTTGCTGGTTTGGCTTTAATATTTAACAAATTTGGAGCTCTTTGGGCACTTATTTTAATGAGTGTTTCTATTAATGCTGTGCTATTTCATGCTACTTTAGACCCAGCAGGAATTGCAGGATCTCTGGTTTTATTAATTTTAAATATTTTGGTACTATACGGATATAAAAAGAAGTATAAAGATTTACTAAATGGTTAAATAGTATGGTTTACTGTTTTTAATTTTTTAGTATTATATATAAACTTTAATAAACAGCGTGTTGTATTTATTTTTTTAATGTGTTTTGCGTTAGGGATTGCAATGAAAATCCTTTTGCTTTTTAGCAAAAGATTGTAATGTAAAGCCCGACCTGAAAGGTAACGCCCAATTAATTATTTAACATTTTCCACAAGGTGTTTTTTAATTGTGTAAGACCTTGTTGTGCTACCGATGAAATAAATAAATATGGAATGGGAAGTTCTTTATTTAACTCTTGTGCTAGTTCTTCTTGTAATTCGTTATCAAGCATATCGCATTTTGAAATAGCCACAACACGCTCTTTATCAAGCATTTCGGGGTTATAACGACGTAGTTCATCTAGCAAAATATGGTATTGTTTTTGTATGTTTTTGGCATCGGCAGGAATTAAAAACAGTAAAATAGAATTGCGTTCTATATGTCTTAAAAAATAATGTCCTAATCCTTTTCCTTCTGCAGCACCTTCAATAATTCCTGGAATGTCTGCCATAACAAAGGTTTGAAATTCATGGTGTTTTACAATACCAAGGTTTGGTTTTAAGGTTGTAAACTCGTAATCTGCTATTTTAGGTTTTGCTGAAGTGAGAACAGATAATAGGGTTGATTTTCCTGCATTTGGAAAACCTACTAAACCCACATCTGCTAATACTTTAAGCTCCATGGTAACATAGTGCTCTTGCATAGGTATTCCGGGCTGTGCATAACGTGGTGTTTGGTTGGTTGCCGTTTTAAAATGCCAATTGCCTAAGCCGCCTTTACCGCCTTCTGCAAGTATTTTTTCTTCGCCATCTTTGGTTATTTCAAAAATAATATGGTTTGTTTCTGTATCTCTTACTACTGTTCCAAGTGGTACATCTATAAAAGCGTCTTCACCATCTGCTCCTGTGCTTCTGGCACTACTGCCATGTTCGCCATGACCTGCTTTTATGTGTTTTTTAAATTTTAGGTGTAAGAGTGTCCATAGGTTGGCGTTTCCTCTAACTATAACATGCCCACCACGACCACCATCACCACCGTCTGGTCCGCCTTTGGCTACGTATTTTTCGCGATGTAAATGTGCAGAGCCTTTTCCTCCGTTTCCAGAGCTTACATACATTTTTACATAATCTACAAAATTGCCTTCGGTCATGATTTTATAATTTAAGCTTGGTGAGAAGTATTAATAAACTAAACGTGGCTTATTGTGGTGCTTACAGGTTATCTATAACACTGCTTAAACGTAGTGTAATGCTATCTATGCTTCCTACGCCATCTACTCCAAAATATTTATCTTGAGCTGAATAATACTCTTTTAAGATGGCTGTTTTGTTATAGTATTCGTTAATTCTGTTTCTAATTATAGATTCGTTTGCATCATCTGGTCTGCCACTTGTTTTTCCTCT
Organism: Flaviramulus sp.; assembly: GCA_023255235.1. Classification (GTDB taxonomy): domain Bacteria; phylum Bacteroidota; class Bacteroidia; order Flavobacteriales; family Flavobacteriaceae; genus JALRJA01. Next base: position 1,619 of record JALRJA010000267.1, on the reverse strand, counting down.
TGTTAGCAAACGGTTTACTAAAATATCATCATCTACTTCTAAGGCAATCATGGCGTTTATTTGCGAATCTTTACTATCCATGAGTTTGTCTAACGCTTGTGCTTGTGCATGTGTTCTGGGAAAACCATCAAAAATAAACCCTTTAGCCTGTGCGTTTTTTTCAACTTCGGCAGCTAGCATATCTATGGTTACTTGGTCTGGTACCAATTCACCTTTGTCCATAAAAGATTTTGCCAACATGCCTAAGGCAGTTTCATTTTTAATATTATACCTAAAAACATCGCCTGTTGATATGTGTACTAAATTATATTTTTCTTTTAAAAAATTGGCTTGAGTTCCTTTTCCTGCTCCTGGAGGTCCAAATAGCACTATGTTTGTCATGTGTTGTGTTTCTTTTATTTGATATACTTCTGGTAAATTTCTTCCTAATCCGTTATAATCTAAACCAAATCCAACAATAAATTTGTTAGGAATTTCTATTCCAACATAATGTAATTTATAGTCTTTTTTATAGGCTTCTGGTTTATAAAATAGTGTGGCAATTTTTAAAGATTTTACCTGTTCATTTTTAAAAATTCTATGAACTTCATTTAGGGTGTTGCCTGTATCTATAATATCTTCTAAGATAATTACTGTACGACCTGATAAATTTTGTGTAAGACCAATTAAACGCTGAATGTCTTCAGAAGATTTTACACCTTCATACGAAGCTAATTTTATAAAAGTAACTTCGCAGGGTTTTTTATATTTTTTTACAAAATCACTTACCACCATAAACGACCCATTTAAAATTCCGACAAAAACAGGAATGTCATCACCAACATCTTCGGCAATTTCTGTAGCTAAGCGTTGTAAAGCGTTATCTATTTGCTTTGCAGAAATAAATGGTTTAAAATAGTGGTTGTGTAGCTTTATCACCGATTTTAATTTTAAAAGTGCAAAGATAATCAATAGATTGCCTAAAATCGATTTTTTGATTTACGATTTAGCAACTATTTTAAGATTTAAGTGTATTTTTGTGTTTCTAAAACGAGTTGTTAAATATAAATAATGACAAATTACTTTTCTTCAAATTTCAAACTTGGTATTCTTGGTGGTGGTCAATTAGGTAAAATGCTACTTTATAATACTAGAAAGTTTGATATTTATACCTGTGTATTAGATGCCAATAGTGATGCACCATCAAAAATTGCTTGCAATGAATTTCACTTAGGCGATTTAATGGATTATGATACTGTTTATAATTTTGGTAAACACGTTGATTTAGTAACTATTGAAATTGAAAATGTTAATGTAGATGCACTAGAAAGCCTTGAAAAAGAAGGTGTAAAAGTATATCCAAGCCCTAAAACCCTACGAATAATTCAAAATAAAGCAAAGCAAAAGTTATTTTAATGGATGAACCTTGTTCAGCATTAGATCCAATAGCAACTGCAAAAATTGAAGAATTAATTGATGAATTAAAAAAATCTTATACAATCGTTATAGTGACTCATTCTATGTCTCAAGCAGCTCGAGTTTCGCAAAATACAGGATTTTTTCATTTAGGTAAATTAATGGAATTTAACTTAACTGAAAAAATTTTTAAAAACCCAGATAATAAAATGACTCAAGATTAC
>JALRJA010000185.1 GCA_023255235.1 Flaviramulus sp. | reverse complement strand
CAATCTGTGGTTGATGATGTTCAAAAAATCATCGATAAAAAATTGCAATTGCCTTCAGGTTACAACATTACTTATGGAGGACAATTTGAAAATGTACTGAGCGCAAAAGCAAGATTAATGATTGCGGTGCCAATCGCTTTAACTTTAATTTTTTTACTATTATACTTCGCTTTCAACTCTATCAAAGAAGCTTTATTAGTGTATTCTGCCATTCCACTTTCGGCAGTTGGAGGAGTATTTTTATTATGGATGCGTGATTTACCTTTCAGTATTTCTGCGGGAGTTGGTTTTATTGCGCTTTTCGGAATTGCTGTTTTAAACGGAATTGTATTAATAGAACATTTTAAAGAATTAAAAAAAGAAGGGCATTTTAATGATATCGAAACACTTATTATACAAGGTACTAAAGACAGGTTACGTGCTGTTCTTTTAACCGCAATGGCGGCTGCATTAGGTTTTTTACCAATGGCAATCTCAACTAATGCTGGTGCAGAAGTTCAACGCCCTTTAGCTACAGTTGTTATAGGTGGTTTAATTACTTCTACACTATTAACCCTAGTTGTATTACCGGTATTGTATTCTTACTTTAATAACCCAAAAAAAGAAAAGAAAAGAGCTAGTATAAAAAGTTATGTTGGTTTAGGTATATTACTCTTTTCTGTTTCAATGAGTTTACAAGCTCAACAAAACCCATTAAATTTACAAGAATTAATTCCTTTGGCTATAAAAAATAATGCAGGTCTTCATGCTAATAGATTGCAAGTAAACCAATCTAATGCGCTTATAAATAGTGCGTTTAGTTTTGATAAAACACATATATATTATGGGTTTGACCAAAATAATTTGGCACTAAACAATTTGCCTTTAAATACATTTGGCATTGAGCAAGACTTTCAATTTCCAACCGTTTATTTTTCAGAAAAAAAAGTAAAAAAAGCAACTGCAGCTGTTATGACTAGCCATTATGATATTCAAAAAAAAGCTCTAGAGCATAAAGTTACTAGTAGCTATTATAACTATCAAATTGCAAAAGAAAAACAACGTGTTTTAAAAACCTTAGATAGCTTGTATTCAAACTTTGCAAATAGTGCCTCAAGACGTTTTGAATTAGGTGAAACCAATTATCTAGAAAAAATAACAGCTGCTTCAAAGCAAAAACAAATCAATATTAAATATCTAGAAGCTCAACAAAATGTAATGCTATCTTATGGAAGTTTACTTGAAATAGTACAATCTAAAGACACCTTAATTGTGGCTAAAGAACCCACACTAAAAATAACGCTTAATACCGTTGCTATTTCTAACAATGTAGAACTTAAATATTATCAAAACAGAATTTTGCTTATGCAAGCAGAACGCAAATTTGAGAAAAATAAACTGCTACCAGATATTAGCCTTAATTATTTTACAGGAACAAATTCTAATCTCAATGAGAATTTAAATGGCTATCAATTAGGTCTTAGAATTCCTATTTTATTTGGCGGACAATCTTCACGAATTAAAGCTGCAAACATTGCAGAAGAAATTGTTATTGAAGAATCTAACGAATATAAAATTAAACTCAAAACAAAATTTCAAGCACTTCATACTCAAATGAACCAATTAAACAAATCACTGTTATATTATGAAGAAGAAGGTGCCGCATTATCAGATGAAATTTTGAAAACTGCCAATGGTAGCTTCCAAAATGGAGAAATAAACTTTTACCAATATATACAGAGTCTTGAAAATGCCTACGAAATAAAATTAGATTATTTAGATAAATTAAATCAATACAACAACATTGTAATTAACATTAATTACTTAACCTTATAAATTAAGCAATATGCATCGTATTATATAT
>JALRJA010000175.1 GCA_023255235.1 Flaviramulus sp. | reverse complement strand
ATGGGTCTAGGTAAATCCAGTCATAGGGTTTGTTAGTTTGTTTTAAATATGAAATACCATCGGTTTTTAAGGTTTTTATATTAGTAGCTTTTAGCAGATTGTAATTATAACTAACACTATTTGACAGGGTATTATTAATTTCACAATGCACAACGGTTTTAAAGTGTTTTGAAAAGTAAAAACAATCTACACCAAAACCACCAGTTAAATCTATAATAGATTTGCCTTCTAGTAACCCCAATTTATATTTTGCTGTTATTTCTGAAGAGGTTTGTTCAATATGTAATTTGTTTGGGTAGTATATGTTTTTAGTATTAAACCAGCTTGGAAGTTTTTTTTCACACCGTTTTTTCGATTCTATTTGTTCAATAATTTCTTTGGTTGTAACCAAATTAAAAACAGTTCCTTTTAAAAGAAGAGAAGTGGTGTTAGAATTTAAGTTGTTATTAATAAATTCTTGAATTTCAGTATTTAAAATAGATTCATTCAAAAGAAATTATAAGTTTTTGGTGAGCTTTTTCACAATTTTATTATCAGACAAGAAGGTTTTTAAAATCACTTTTATAGCGGTATAGGCTGGCACAGCTACTATTAATCCTAAAACGCCAAAAAGAATTCCTGCAATTAAAATTACCAAGAAAATTTCTAACGGATGTGATTTTACACTTTTTGAAAATATAATGGGTTGGCTTGCAAAATTATCAATTAATTGCCCAGAGATAAAAACTGCCAAAACCCAAAAAGTTTTGGGTAAAATAATAGTGCTAAAACTAGCTCCTAAATTACTTGTCATGGTAAGTGTAAGCATTAAAGCACCACCAATTAGCGGACCCACATAAGGTATTAAATTTAGTAAAGCACATAAAAAAGCAATCACTATAGCATTTTCAATTCCAAGAATTAATAGCCATATTGTGTACCAAATAAACAATATAAGTATTTGAAAAATAAGCCCTACAAAATATCTAGATAACAAATCTTTAATTTTAGATGATGATGCTTTCCAACGAGATTCTTTATCATCTGGAATAAAAGTTAACATACCACTTTCAAATAATCTGCTATCTTTTAAAAAGAAAAAGGAAATAAAAAGTACCGAAAACAAACCAATACTAAAACTTCCTAAACCACTAATAATAGAATTTAAAAAGTTTGGAATTAAAGCAAAATCTATCTTTGAAAGTAAATTTGATTCTTTAAAAGATTGTTCAACATCTATTTTATGCAAATCAAAATAGGTAATAATTTCTGTGTATAAATTTTCAATATTGCTTTGCAATTCGTCAATATTTAATAACGATAAATTTTGCCCCTGTTTAATAACCAAAGGAATAAATAATCCTATTAAACCAGCAAAAATACTTAACAAAAAGAGCATAGTTATAACTACTGCTATAGTGTTTTTAAACTTTAATTTACGTTCTAAAAACAGTACAATAGGTCTGCCAATTAACGACATTACCGCCGCTATGGCTATATAAGCAATAACAGATTGTATTCTGTAAAGAAAATATAAAACTAACGCACTGCCTAAAATAATGGCAACGGCTCTTAAAATACCTTTTGTAATGGTTTTAGAATTCATTTAGTAAAGATATAAAACTGTTTACAAAAGTAGCTTAGTCAGTTCATATAAAGCAATATTGGTAGCCTGAACCACATTCATACTACTATTGTTACCATACATATTTATATGAACCACAGCATGAGAACTTTTAAGAATAGTTTCTGAAATGCCAAAATTCTCATCGCCCACAATTAAAGCTATGGGTTTTTCTTTTGAAAACGGCACGGTGTGTATTGGTTTACTGCTTGACGTAATTTCTAATGAAATTATTTGAAACCCTTTAGCTTTTAAGTTTTTAACTACACTGAAAGCAGATTCGTTTATTTCAAAATCAACTACTTTTTCTGTAGCTCTTGATGTTTTTGTTATTTTTCTGCCTAAGGTAATATTGCCACAAAGAATGAGTTTTTCAATTCCAAAGGCATCACAAACTCTAAAAAGGCTACCTATGTTTGCTGCATTAGTTACATTATCACAAACTAGCATTATTGGAAATGTATGTTTTTTAAACCGAGTATTGTAGTGGTTAAGTTGCAACTTTAAATTTATAGATATTATTAAGGTTAGTTTATTGTAGAAAATTAAATTAAGAATTACGATTTACGATTTACGATTTTTGATTTACGATTTTTGATTTACGATTTACGATTTTTGATTTACGATTTTTGATTTACATTCTTAATTCGTAATTCGTAATTCGTAAA